>JACZXC010000302.1 GCA_022571825.1 Myxococcales bacterium
CCGGCGGGCCGCCTCGAGGTCCGCCGCCGCGGGCGGGGCGTCACGAGCCGCCGCTTCGGTCCAGAGTGCGACCAGCGGCCCGATCGTGACGTCGAAGCTTCCCCGGGTCAGGCGCGAGTACGCGGTGGCCAGGCGCAGGATCTCCGCGAGCTCCGGATCCACCGCCAACCGCCCCCGCCCGGCGTTGCGATTCAGCCGGCTCAGAGCGCTGTCGGAATCGACCCTCGTCATCAGCCCATCGAGGCGACTGACCCGCCCGAAGAGATCGTCGAGGGTGGTGCGCAGGTCGCTTTCATCGAGACCGACCAAGGTGATCTCGAGAACGGTTCCCATCGCGTAGCGACCGTCGCTCGCGGTGACCGGCGCGACCGGGCCCGGCACTCCCGGGCCCGGCAAAGAGCATCCGATCACAGCTCCGAGAAGCCAGGCGAACGGGGCGCGGAGGTTCAAGGATCGCCGGCAGCGTCCGGCACGGATTCGTCGCCGTCGTAATTGTCCTGGGATCCCACGAGGACCGCCCACAGGGAAATCCCGATGAGCATCGCCAGGCTCGTCTGGAGCAGGAGGAAGCCGGCGATCTTCAGGTACGCGAAGCCCGGATGCGCGAAGCGCACCAGCCAGCCGGCCCCCTCGTCGAGAAAGGCCGCGAGGAAGGGAACCGCGATCAGCCAGGCCTTGATCCGGTTCCCGATGGGCACGAAGAGCATGAGGTGTGTCAGGACCAGCAAGAGTATGCCCATGGCAAACAGGTGGAAGTGGGCGATCTCGAGCATCCCGAGATAGCTGCGCGGCGAGAGGAAGCGCTCCGGGGAACCCAGGTAGTACTCCACCACCGAGTCGGTGCGGAGGCTCATTTTGCTGAAATACAACAGCGCGTTCGTGAGCCAGAGACCGGAGACGTAGAACGCGTAGAGAACCACGATCATCTGCAGCAGACGATTGCGGGACCATTCACCTGTCACCACGAAGCGCAACGACTAGGGCCCGTTCTCTACCAAGACCTCGTAGAACGCCAGCGCCCGACGGACGCCGCGGGTGGTGGCGCGAGTGGAAAGCGTCGCGCCGACGATCCCGTGGATATCGCCCCCAACGCGTAGCGGCGCGCCGAGAGCCTTGTGATCGAACTGGGCATACCAGCGAGTGTTCGGGAGGTAATCGATGGGTTCGTGGAAGGCCAGCACGCGGAGCGTGCGCACGACGCCTTCGGGACTGAGGACCACCAGGAACGCTTCGGGCAGGGTCCGCACGGTGTGCGAATCGATGAACGCGTAGCCGATCACCCGATCGCCCTTCCATCCCGTGTACAGCTTGACGAGCCTCGTGGGCAGGGTGGATCGCGCCAGAATTTCGATGCGAGCGACCTGAGCATCCGAGAGGATGTAGGTGTGATCCTCGACCCGGTCGGCCTTGGGAAAGGCCAGCTCGAGCGCCTCCGAGCGACTGTAGAAGACCTTGGCGTCGGCAGATCCGGCCGCGACGACCAGCATGACGAGCAAGACGAGCGAGCCGGTGAGGCCGAGGCGCACCCACCGGGCGGCGCCGCGGACCTCAGAACGCTGCGCCTTGGGGGTCACGGAGCCGGTTCCGCAGATTTCCTGAATGAAATTGAAAATCACATTCATTTTCATTAGCAGCCGCAGCGTACCGGCCGCTTGCAGTCCCTGTCAACTCGGAGACGAAAGCCCTGCGGGGGCTAGAAAGGGCTGGTGCTAGTCGGTGGTGGTGCGACAGCTCGAGCAGTGCCCGTACAGCTCGTGGCGGTGCCGGAGCACGAGAAAGCCGTACCGATCGGCGATCTCGTTCTGGGTCGCCTCGATCATCTGGCACTCGAATTCGATGATCTTCCCGCAGCGAATGCAGACCAGGTGATCGTGGTGCTCCTGGGCGATCTCGTAGCGGGTGAGACCGTCCTCGAAGTGCCGCTCGCCGGCGAGACCCGCCTCACACAGCAGCTTCATCGTTCGGTACACGGTGGTATAGCCGATGTTCGGGTGCTCGCACCGAACCCGCTCGTAGATGGCTTCGCTCGTGATGTGGCCGGTGGCGTTGAGGAAAGCGTCGAGGATCGCGTCGCGCTGCTTGGTGTGTTTGAGACTGTGATCTTCCAGATATCGGGCCAGAGTGCGACGCTCGACCTCGTGAGCCATGGCTCGACGGTAATCGACGGCTGCACGAGTTTCAACCGACCGGGATTCTGCGAGCCCCGGGGCTACTGCGCCTCGAGAAGTCCTTCGGCGGCCTCGGCGATCGCGTCGTCGGTGTCCTGGGTCAGCATCCGCAGCTGGGTCTTGAGGCCCGCCGACCCGGATACAGTCCCGGCTCGGAGCGCCGACCCCAGGGACTCGAGACCGAGCCCGACCAGCTCTGAATCGCCAGAATCGAGAAAGAGCGAGATGAGGGCTGCTTCCACCGGCGCCCCGACGGCCTCCCGATAGGCCCGACACGCGCCGGCGAGCTCCGGGGTTCCGTGGGCCGCTCGCATGGACTTGGCGAGGCGTTCGCCCTCGGGTCCGCCCTTCCCGGTCGCGAACCGCTTCTCGAGCTCCTTGCGGTAGCGCTTGCTGGCGGCGTCGGCCCGCGCCCGATCCGCCGCCCCCCTCGGACCTGGCTCCTCCCGATGCGTCCCGTCGCGCCTCCGGTCGATCTCTCGCCAGCTGCGTCGTTCCCGCTCGCCACCGCTGCGATCGTCGTCGGGTTCCGTCGTCATCGACTCCTTGGTACCCGCCGTCGGCACCGGATGCAACGACGCGGCTTGATCGACGTCGAAGCTCATGGTATCCCTTGCGCCTCACAGAAGGACGCGTGGTGAGAATCGTTACACCCGACCAAAACTCCACCGGCAAACCGAAGTCGGTGCAGGAGGATCGCGTCCGAACCTGACTCCACCAGAGTTCAGAACGGCACACCGGGAGGCCACGGACGCGCAACGCGACCGAGGTCTCTTTTGTTCTGGAGCTCTGAAGATGGCACTTCCGACAGAAACCGTTTCCACCCACCGCCCCCGGGCCGCCGCGGGCGGGTTTCGGGAAATCGTCCCCCTCGCGTTGCCGGTCGTCTTGACTCAGGTGTCGGCGACGGCGATGGGGGTGGTCGATTCGGCCATGGTCGGTCGGCTGGGTCCGACCGAGCTCGCGGCAGTCGGATTCAGCTCGGTCTGGATCTGGACGATCATCTCGATCTTTTACGGCACCGCGAGCGGCGTTCAGACCTTCGTGTCCCAGGCCGACGGCGCCGGCGATCCGCAGAGCTGCGGGGGCTGGGCCTGGCAGGGCCTGTATGTCCTGGTACCCGCAGTGCTGATCGTCGTCGCCCTGATCGCGGCGCAGGTCGAGGGCGCCGTGAGCCTGCTCGGCCCGTCTGCGGAAATGCAGGTCGCCGCCACCGCCTACATCAAGTCCCGAATCTTCGGCGAACTGGGTTTCATCATCCTGATGGTGCTGTCGTCGTTCTTTCGCGGCATCGGAGACACACGCACCCCGCTGTACGTGAGCCTCGGCGCCAACGCCGTGAACGCCGTTCTGGACTACGGCTTGATCTTCGGCGAGCTGGGCCTGCCGCGCTGGGGCGTCGCCGGCGCCGGCGTCGCGACCGCTATCGGGCACTGGGTCGCCGCCGCCACCTTGTTCGTGGCGTTTCGAAGACGCTCGATCCGCCGGAAATTCCATACCGACCCGATCGCGCCCAGCGCGACACGGATCCGGCGCTTTCTTCGCACCGGGGCACCCATCGGTGGCCAGTGGTGCATCGGCATGACTTCCTTCGCCCTCTTCACGACGGTGGTCGCGCGCATGGGCGACACCTCCATGGCGGCAAGCCAGGCCTTCGTCATGCTGCTCTCGCTTTCGTTCATGCAGGCGGTGGGCATCTCCATCGCATCGTCGACCCTGGTGGGTCGATATGTAGGCGCGGGAAATCCCGAGGCGGTGAGTCGCAGCTTCCGCTCTTCGCTGGTGCTGGGGGCGGGACTCGCCGGCATCGTGGCGGTACTGTTCGTGACAGTTCCCGGGGCACTTCTGAGGGTGTTCACCGACGATTCTGCTGTCGTCGCGCTGGGTCGTCCGCTGTTGCTGCTGGGCGCGCTCTTCCAGTTCTTCGACGCGTTCGCGATCATCGCCGAGGGCGCGCTGCGCGGAGCCGGTGATACCCGATGGCCGTTCCTGGTCGAAACGATCCTGGGGTGGGGATTCTTCGTCCCCCTGGCCTACACCCTCGGCGTCGTGCTCGAGGGCGGGCTCACCGGGGCCTGGATCGGCGGTCTGATCTACATCGCCCTGCTGGCGTTGGTGCTGGTGCGGCGCTTTCAGTCCGGGGCGTGGAAACGCATGCGGATCTAGCCCGGTCGGGCCTCTCGCTCGCTGGCAACGCGGGTCAGACCCGGATGCG
>JACZXC010000020.1 GCA_022571825.1 Myxococcales bacterium
GTCTTCGATCTGGGGACTGGGGCTGGTGCTGGCCTTGATGCGCTGGCGGGGCTCCATCGACCGAATGGCTCTACTGGCCCTGCAGGTGGCATACCTGGTGGTACCGCTGATCCAGACGCTTCGCTTCCCCTACTACTCATCGATGAAGGCGGTCTTCCTGCTCCCGGCGCTGCCCATCTCGGCGATTCTGCTCTCGCTCGGCTTCGAGTGGCTCTGGGAGCGTCCGCGTTTGCGGGGTGTCGCCCTGGGCGCCCTCGCCCTGCTGCTCGTGGCGGTGCTTGCGCAGCTCTTGCTGATTCATCAGGAGATCGAGAATGCGCTGCTCGCAAGCTTCCGGCGCAACCAGCTCTGGCGCGTGCCGCCCGGCTGGGGCGGGTAGGCGAACGAGATCTGCGCGAACTCAGCGCGCGAGCTTCGGCCGGAAGGGTCTTCGCAAATGACCTGCTTGCCTTCGACATCCAGAATGTCGTTTCTGAATCTGACACCGCCGACCTCGAGGTTCCCTGGGACCGCTCCGGGACAAGTCTTCGGTCAGTAGTTCCATCGCGATTCCGGGCGGTCCAACGGTGTGTGAGGGCGAAACCGAACGACAGAAGGCAGAGAAGCGATTGCGGAGCAAGCCGGTGAAGGTGGGTCCGTGAAGTTTGATGGAACCTCTCTCCCGTGAGCCCGAGCGTTGCCCACACCTGGGGCTCGACCCCTGAGGAGCGCGCCTCGGCCTTCCCCTGCGACGCACTCGCGGGACCGGACGCGCTTGCCTGCTTCCGCGCCGTCGACGTCCATGCGCCCGCGGACGTGCTCTTCCGCTGGCTCTGTCAGCTCCGCGCGGCACCGTACAGCTACGACTGGATCGACAACTGGGGGCGGCGCAGCCCTCGGACCCTGAGTCCGGGGCTCGACGAGCTCGAGGTCGGGCAAGCGGTGATGGGGATCTTCCGGCTTGCGTCGTTCGAGCGGAACCGCCACCTGACGATCCGGACGGCCGGTGGGCGCGTGGGCAGGTTCTTCGTCAGCTACCGGATCGACGCGAGCGGGCCCGACCACTGTCGCCTCGTCGTGAAGCTGCTGGGCGACCTCCCCACCGGCCCCATGGGCCGGCTGCTCGCCGCGCTCTTCCCCTGGGCCGACCTCGTGATGATGCGCCGCCAACTCCTGAACCTGACGAAGCTGGCCCAGCGCGACGCCTGATCCCGCGTCCGCTCTCACGCCCCCCGCTTGAGCAGCGCCTCGAGCCATTCGGCGTTCTTCCGGATGCCTTCCTCGAGCGGCGTGCGTTGGGTCCAGCCGAGACGCTCGGCGGCTGCGGAGCTGTCCAGGTGCAGGGTGGGCACGTCGAAGTTTCGGCGCTCGCGGTGCTCCACCCTCACCCGCAGGCCCAGCACGTCCTCCAACACCGAGACCAGCTCGAGCAGCGTGTAGCCCCGCGACCCGGCCAGGTTGAAGGTCATCTCGCCGGCGAAGGGAATCTCCATGGCGTTGATCAGCGGCGCGACCATGTCCTCGACGTAGAAGTAGTCCCTCACGGATTGCCCGTCGCCCCAGAGGGTGATCGGCTCGCGCTTCAGCGCCCGGTAGGTGAACACCGAAACCGCACCCTGGCGCCGTTGGGGGTCCTGGCGAGGCCCGTAGGGAACCGAAGGCCGGAAGATGGTGTACTCGAGCCCGTAGAGCTCGCGATACATCTTGAGGTACTTCTCCGCGGCCAGCTTGGTGATGCCGTAGGGACTGATCGGGTCGGTCGGGTGATCCTCGCGGACCGGATCCGTCCGGGGCTTGCCGTAGACCGTGCCGCCGGACGAGAAGAAGAGGACCCGGCGTACGCCCGTCTCGCAGGAGGCATCCAGGAGGCGAACCAGCGGGACCAGGTTTCCCTCGATATCGGCGGCCTTGTTCTGGACGGCCGTCTCGCTGATCGACGACCAGGCGGCGTGGTAGACGGTCTCGATCTCGTAGTCGGTCAGCACGTGGGTCAGCAGATTCTGGTCGCTGAGATTGCCCCGGATGAAGGTCACCCCCGCCGGGAGCCCGTCGTAGTGACGCGGGCGCGGGCTGACGACCGTGACCTCGTGCTTTCCCGAGGCGGCCAGAGCGTCCACCAAGTGCGATCCAATGAAGCCGTTGCCACCGGTGACCAGGACGTTGCTCATCGGCCGTGCCTTGCCATGGCTCTTCGGTACACGTCCATGAGCAGCTGGTAGTTCTTCTCGGCGGTGTAGCGCTCCAGGTACTCGGCGCGGGCCCCGGACCTCAGACGCGACAGCTCTTCCCGATGGTCGAACAGCCAGGCTGCCCTCTCGGCCAGGTGGCTCGCGTCGCCGGGTCGGAAGTGCAGACCGTCGCGCCCGTCGTGGATCAGGTCACGCATGGCGCCCACCTGGGCGGCCAGGACCGGCGTCCCCACGGCGAAGCTGTCTACGATGATCCGGGGCAGGGCCTCGTACCAGTGGGAGGGGAAGACCAGAAAGGCGGCCCGCTTCAGGACCTGGGTCGTCTCGTCGAGGGACCTGCGCCCCAGCCACTCGATCCCCCGATGGTGTTTGGCCGCCTGCTCGACCACCGAGGCCAAGGGGCCGTCGCCGATGATCTTCAAGGGAGTCCCCGCCGGAAGCCGGGACCAGGCCTCGACCAGTAGCTCCACGCCCTTCTCGGGCGCGAAGCGTCCCACGAAGAGCGCGTAGTGGCCGGCACCGTCGCCCTCGCCCGGATCGGGAAAGACGAAGTTCGGCTTCAGGGTGAGCCGGTCCTCGGGAATGCCCGCTTCGATGAACTTGCTGCGGGCGAAATCCGTCATGCCGGCCACGTAGACGTCCACGGTTCGCTTCCAGGTGCCGAGCAGTCTGTGGCCGACCAGCATCAAGGCGACGGCGGCACTCGCAGCGCGATCGTCCCGGTAGCAGCTGTGCAGCACGCCGTTCCAGGGGACGAGCTTCCCGAGGCAATCCTCACAGACCCTTCCCTGGCGGTAGAGAAGTCCGTTGGAACAGAGCAGGCGGTAGTTGTGCAGCGACTGCACCACCGGACAGGCCTCGGCGCGCGCAGCGTAGTAGACCGACGGAGAGAGCAGCGGAAACGTGTTGTAGAAGTGGACCACGTCGGGGCGCTCTTGCTGGATCAGACGCCGCACGCGGTCGTAGCTCTCGCGGTTCCAGAGGGTACCGACCGCCAGCCGAACGCGGCTGCGATCCCCGATGCTGTCGTTGTGCACCGTGTACCGCACCACGTCGTGGCCGTGGGACTCCAGCAGTGCGGACTCGGCGAAGAAAACCTGATCCTCGCCGCCCTGTTGCTGGTAGTGGTTGTGACAGAGCAGGAGTTTCATCGGCCCCCACCGAACATTCCCCGCCTCCTCTCCTGATCGTCGCCGAGGATCCGGCACTTGAGGCTCGGGCACGATTCGGCTCTATCTGGGGCTGCGTACCCACGCCGCGAGCTGCTGCTTTGACGGCCTTTTCGATTTTCTATACGATGCGTCTCGTAATCGTGACCGCCCAGCGAAGGAGCGGAACATGGGCATTCTCGACGGCAAGGCCGCGGTCGTGACGGGGGCGGGACGGGGAATCGGCCGGGGGCACTGCCTGCACCTGGCCGAAAACGGCGCCTCGGTGATCGTGAACGACATCGACGCCGACGAAGCCCAGAAGGTGGTCGCGGAGATCGCTGCGAAGGGCGGCAAGGTCAGCGCGAACGCCAGCGACATCGGGACCCGAGAGGGGGCCCGCGAGCTGGTCGAGCAGTGTGTGAACGAGTTCGGAGCGATTCACGCCATTGTCAACAATGCGGGCAACGTTCGCGATCGCTCGTTTCTCAAGATGACCGACCAGGAGTTCGGCGACGTGCTGCGCGTGCACGTTCACGGGACCTTCATGTGCAGCCAGGAAGCGGCGCAGCGGATGCGCGCCCAGGGAAGCGGTGGGTGTATCATCAACACCGTTTCCGCCGCCCACTTCGGAAATTTTGGCCAGACGAACTACGCCGGGTCCAAGGGCGCGATTGCATCCATGACCTACACCTGGGCCCTCGAGCTGGTGCGCTACGGCATCCGGGTGAACGCGGTCAGCCCGGCCGCGACGACCCGCATGTCGGCCACGGCCAAGGTCGGGGGCAAGGTGGTCGATCTTCCCTTCATCGACCCGGCCCTCAATGGGCCCTTCGTCGCCTTCCTGTGCAGCGACGAGGCCGATTGGATCACCGGTCAGATCTTCGGAACCGGAGCCGATCGGGTGATCGTGGTCGAACAGCCGAGGTATGGCGCGGGGATGTTCAAGCCCGGCGGCTGGGCGCTGGAAGACATTCAACAGCAGTTCAAGAAGACCCTCGGGAACCGCCTCGAGCCCTTCGGCCTGATGAAGCAGCCCTATCCCTTCTATGACGGCGTGAAGCCCCAGGCCAAGTAGCGACCGGCCCCGCGCGCGGAGGAAGCCGATGGAATTCGAGACGATCCTGTACGAGAAGCAAGATGGTGTGGCGACGATCACCCTGAACCGGCCGAAGCGTCACAACGCCATCACGCTGACGATGTCTCGAGAGTTGAAGCAGGCGTGGGATCGGGTCAAGAAGGATCCCGAGGTCGTGTGCGCCATTCTCACCGGAGCCGGCGATCGCGCCCTCTGCACGGGAATCGACGTCGCCGACGTTGCCGAGGGCACCAACACCACGGACACGGGATCGCTGGACCGCGACGCATCGCCCTGGTTCCAGCTGACGGCGATCCAGAATCGCTGCTGGAAGCCGGTGATCACGGCGGTGAACGGAATGGTCTGTGGCGGTGGCCTCCACTTCGTAACCGACAGCGATCTCGTCGTCTGCTCCGAGACCGCCACCTTCTTCGACACCCACGTGAAGGTGGGCCTGGTGGCGGGGATCGAACCCGTGGGCCTGGCGCGGCGGATGCCCCTGGAGTCGGTGCTGCGGATGGCGCTGCTGGGTGGCTCCGAGCGCATCGATGCGCGGCGCGCCTTCGAGCTGGGGCTGGTGGGCGAGGTGGTCCCCGCGGCGGAGCTGATGCCTCGCGCTCGGAAGCTCGCCGAACTGATCGGCCAGCACTCCCCCACGGCTCTGGCGCTGAGCAAGCGGGCCATCTGGGAGAGTCTCGACGTCGGCCTCGACGAAGCGCTGAGCCGCACCTGGGACATCATCCGCGAACACACGGTCAGCCCGGATCTCAAGGAAGGGGCGATGGCGTTTGTCGAGAAGCGCAAGCCGCGCTGGGCACCCTACACGGGCTAACCCAGCCGGGCCTCGCGCTCGCCCGTCTTGCAGGGGCCCGCCTCCGTTCGCCTTCGGCTCACTGCGCGGCCTTCGGCCTTGCCGCTCGCGCTCGGGTTCCGGCACTCCGCTCGCCTTCGGAAGAGAGGGGAGCGAAGTCGGCCGAGAGGCCGACTTCCACGCCCGCTGAACGCTGTCGCTGAGACCGCTGCGCGGAGGCCTCCAAGGCCAAAGGCCGCGGAAGTAGAAGGTCTCGGCCTCCTAGCCCCGATGGGGCATTTCGCACGGCGGGGAAGCCCCCCTCGCCGCAACCGGGGTCTTCCCCGCCGTACGTAATTTCGAATCGCCGCTAAAAAGGGCTGCTGTCGGTCTCGACAGCTCAGGCCTCGAAGGGGCCTTTGCCCAGTTGCTCCCGGATCGGCGTGAACTCGGGCATCAACATCGCGCGTCGCTGCCAGTTGGCTCCGTCCACCACCAGGGTGTGTCCGCTGATGTACGCGGCATAGGGCGAGGCCAGGAATGTGGCCGCCCAGCCGAGTTCGCGGGGCTGACCCACGCGGCCGGCGGGAGCGCGGGCGGCCTCGCGTTGGCCGCGCTCCGGAACGCCGCGAATGGCGGCAGCTTCGTCCTCGTGGGGCATCAGGCCGGGCACCAGGCAATTGACGCGAATGCCGTAGGGGGCCCACTCGACCGCCAGGGTCTCGGTCATGTTCTTGACGCCGGCCTTGGCCGCCGCCGAGTGAGCGAACCCCGGCCCGCCGGTCCAGGCGTAGGACGCGCCGATGTTGATGATCGATCCGGGCGCGCCCGCCGCGATCTGGCGCCGTGCGAACTCGCGCGCGCAATGAAAGGTGCCATTGAGGACGATGTCGACGACCGTGCGCCAGGCGTTGGGACTCATGTCTTCCGCCGGCACCGGGAAGTTCCCGGCGGCGTTGTTGACCAGGACCCCCGGCGGGCCGAGCGCGGACTCGACGGCGTCGAAGGCCGTGGCCACCGCATCGGGTTGGCGGATGTCACAGGCGACGCCGAGAGCGCGGGCCCCGACGGCCTCGACGGCGGCCACACCGGCGGCTCGGTGTTCCTCTTTTCGGCTGAGAATGGCAACCGCCGCGCCCAGGCGAGCGAATTCCACAGCCATGGCTTTTCCGAGACCCGTCCCTCCGCCGGTGACGATGACGGTCTCCCCTACGAAGGTTCCCTGGGGAAGCGCGGAGGCCCCCGCCTCCGGCGGCTCGGGCAAGCCCATGGTTCGTTCTCCCCTTCTTGTGGCACGGACTCGTGGCACGGACGCGCCGGAGTTTCACCGAGGCCGCTTGCCTCCGTCAAATCAACCGCGCCGTGATAGTCTGTGCCGCGGAGGGCACGCGGTGACCGAGCCCGGCGAGAGCCGCACGATCGACACCGGAACCGACCAGCTCCTGTGCCGGATCGAGGACCGCGTCGCGGTGGTCACGCTGAACCGGCCCGCGGCTCGCAACGCGCTATCGCGCGCCTTGAAGGATTCCCTGATCCGGCTGATTCCCGAATTGGGCGGCGACGAGACCGTGGGCTGCCTCTTGCTGACCGGCGCCGGGGGCGCCTTCTGCGCCGGGGGCGATACGAAATCGATGGCCCGCGAGGGCAAGCCGACTTCGCCGGAGCATCGCATTCGCGTGCTGCGCCGAGAGCACAGCATTCCGGCGGCGCTTCACACGCTGGAAAAGCCCGTGGTCGCGGCGCTATCGGGCCCGGCGGCGGGGGCGGGCTTCTCCCTGGCCCTGGCCTGTGACATCCGCATTGCCGCGGAGAGCGCGTTCGTCACCACGGCCTATGCGCGACTGGGCCTGAGCGGCGACTACGGCGGAAGCTGGTTCCTGACGCGACTGGTCGGAACCGCGAAGGCCCGCGAGTTGTATTTCACCGCGGATCGGATCGACGCTCGGGAGTGCGAGCGGCTGGGAATCGTGAATCGCGTGGTGCCCGACGCCGATCTCGAGAAGGAGGCGCTGGCGTTGGCGAAACGGATTGCGGCGGGTCCACCGATCGCCCTTCGCTACATGAAGGACAACCTGAACCGCGCGCTCCGCGACGGTCTCCAGTCGTGTCTCGACGTCGAAGCCGATCGGATGGTGCAGGGTGCGCTCACCGAGGATTACGTCGAGGCGGTTCGCGCGTTCTCCGGTAAGCGTGCGCCGGTCTTCCGCGGCCGCTGAGCCCGAGGGAATCGGGGGAAAAGACCATGAGTCGAGTCGGAACCCTTCAATTCGGACCCCGGGAGTGTGTCCGTCACCTGCGAGAGCAGAATGAGCGGACTCCCTACCAGCGGATCGGGCTGCGGCCGCTCAGTCCCACCATCGGGGCCGAGATCAGCGGGGTGGATCTCGCCGGTGTGATCGACGACAAGACATTCGCCGAGATCGAACGGGCCCACCTCGCATACAAGACGATCTTCTTCCGCGATCAGGACATCACCACGGAGCAACATCTGGCCTTCGCGCGCCGTTTCGGAGAGCTCGAGGAGCACCCCTTTCTTCCCGCCAAGCCCGGCTATCAGATGATCGTTCGTTTCGCCAAGGACGAGGCCGTGAAGGGCGTCGAGAATATCTGGCACAGCGACGTGAGCTGGCGGGAGAGGCCTGCTCTGGGCTCGGTCCTGCGCGCGGTGGAGGTGCCCCGGGTCGGGGGCGACACGCTCTTCAGCGATATGGTCGCCGCCTACCAGGGGCTGAGCGGCGAGCTGAAAGCGCGCATCGACGGGCTGAAGGCGGTTCACGATTTCGCCCAGAGCTTTGGCGCCGGCCTCGACCCGAAGACCCTGGCCGAGAAGCGCAAAGAGTTCCCGGCGGTGGAACATCCGGTGGTTCGCACCCATCCCGTGACCGGTCAGAAATCGATTTATGTGAATGCCATCTTCACCAGCCACATCGTGGGCATGGATCGCCAAGAGAGCGACGACTTGATCGATACCCTGTGTCGGCAGGCGATGATTCCGGAGTACCAGTGCCGCTTCCGCTGGGAGACCAACAGCATCGCCTTCTGGGACAACCGGGCCGTCCAGCACTACGCCGCTTCGGACTACTGGCCTCAACCCCGCATCATGGAGCGCGTCACCATCATCGGCGACCGCCCCGCCTGAACCTGGGAACGAACCCCGCGTCCCGTCGGTTCAGAACCAGGATCGTTGCCGGGTGCGGAGGCGGGGCTGGATCTCGTCGATCCAGTCGCAGAGGGCGGGACGGGTGTGGCGCGGGTCGATCAGGTCGTGGACGCCGAAATCTTCGGCCCGGGGGAACACGGACTGGGCCCTGGCCAGCTCGTCCTCCAACTCGCGGCGGCGCGCGTCCGGGTCCGGCGCGCTTGCGATCTCGTCGCGGTAGGCGAGGGCCACACCGCCCTCCACCGGCAGGGCCCCGCTCTGGGCCGAGGGCCACGCCAGCACGTGGCAGCCCGGCCCGATGTGGATGCCCGCCGCCACACCGAAGGCCTTGCGCACGATCACCGCCGCCCAGGGCATTTCCGACTGGGCCACGGCAAACATCGCCTCCATGCCGTACCGGATGGTTCCCGCGCGTTCGGCTTCCGGGCCGATCATGAAGCCCGGCTCGTCGACGAAGCTGACCATGGGAAGCCCGAACCTGTCGCAGGTCTCGACGAAGCGCCGCACCTTCTGGGCTCCCTCCGCCGACATGGATCCCCCCGCGTGATGGCAATCGTTGGCCAGGACGCCCACGCTGTGGCCGTCCAGACGCGCGAACCCGGTGATCTGGCTGCGGCCATAGAGGCTCGTCATCTCGAAGAACGAGCCGTGATCCACGATCAGCTCGATCGCGCGACGCATCTTGTACGCGCGCCGCCGGTTCCGGGGGATGATCGAGAGCAGCTCTTCTTCCTCGCGCCCGCGCGGATCGTCGGCGTCCACGACGGGCGCCGTCTCCCATGTGTTGGGCGGCAGGTAGCTCAGGAAAGTCCGCACCTGGTGCCAGACGTCTTCTTCGTCATCGGCGACGTTGTTCACCACGCCGCTGCGGAGGTGGACCTCGGC
The DNA here is from genome assembly GCA_022571825.1 of Myxococcales bacterium. Classification (GTDB taxonomy): domain Bacteria; phylum Myxococcota_A; class UBA9160; order UBA9160; family SMWR01; genus JACZXC01. The sequence continues at coordinate 9,230 of JACZXC010000020.1, forward strand.
TCCCCCGAGATCTTCCTTCGATATCTTTTTCCCCAGGGCGCGCTCCACCAGAGCCGGGCCACCGCTCATGACCTGGGCCGTGTCCCGGGTCATGAGCGCGAAGTGCGATGCGACCAGCCGCGCCGCCGGGAAGCCGGCCACCGGCCCCAGGGCCGCGCAGACCACCGGAACCGCGGCCAGTGCCTCGATACAGAGAAGGTTCATCGGGGAGGGTGCCGTCAGGTCGTAGCCGGAACGACCGTGCACCCCCGTCGCCCCGGTGATGGTGGCGCCGCCTCCCTCGAGCAGGCGCACCAGGGGAATCCGCCGCCGGATCGCCAGCTCGTCTGCGTATTGACCCTTGCGCAGACCCGCGGGCGAGTAGGCGGCACCGCGAATCGTGAAGTCGTCACCCCCCACGACCACCGGCCGCCCGTCGATGGACGCGACGCCCACGACCACGTTGGCGGGAGAAAAGGACTCGACGTGTCCCCGCTCATCGGTCTCGGATCGACCCGCGATTCCGCCATGCTCGCGAAAGCTGCCCGGGTCCACCAGGGCGTCGACGCGTTCGCGAACCGTGAGGCGGCCCCGCGCGTGTTGCTTGGCCACCGCCTCGGGCCCGCCGTGGGCCGCCGCCAGCGCGCGCCGGCGTTCGATCTCGTCGACCTCGGGCTTCCAGCTCAAGGGCCCGGCTCGACGCGGCGCAGGATCACCACGGGGATCTCCCGGGGCGTCTTCTTCTCGTATTCCGCGTAGCGGGAATTGAGCTGCTTGACCCACGGCCACAGGCGATCGCGCTCTTCGCCCCGGGCGCAAATCGCCCGGACTCGGTACTGCTCACGGCCGAAACGCACATGCGCGTCGGGATTCTTCTCGAGATTGCGCCACCAGGCGGGATGGTGATCCTGACCATTGTTGGATGCGACCACCACCAGGTCGCCGTCGTTCGGGAAGCACGCCAGCGGAATCGTGCGTTCGCGTCCGCTGTTTCGCCCGGTCGTGGTCAACAGCAGCATGTCGAGGCCCATCATCCGCGAACCGAGGCGGCCACCGGTCCGGAGATACAGGGCACGATGGAGCTTGGTAAACCATTGGTAGTTGGCCATGGAGGTTCACTCGTCGCGGGCGGCTCGGTCGCCGTTGCCCTGTCGTCGCCTCGCCTCAGCGCTTGACGATGACCGACGAGCCGTGGCCGAAGAGGCCCTGGTTGACGGTCAATCCCACCTTCGCGCCCTCGACCTGACGCCCGCTCGCGTCGCCCCGAAGCTGCCACGCGAGCTCGCAGACCTGGGCAATCGCCTGGGCCGGCACGGCCTCCCCGAAGCAGCCGAGACCTCCGCTCGGGTTGACGGGCACCCGCCCGCCCAGGGTGGTGGCGCCGTCGTTCAGCAGCCGCTCCGCCTCACCGGGCTTGCACAGGCCGATGTTCTCGTACCAGTCGAGCTCGAGGGCCGAGGAAAGATCGTAGACCTCGGCGAGGTCCAGATCCTCGGGGCCGAGGCCAGCCTGCTCGTAGGCCCCCTTCGCGATCGAGTCCTTGAATGGAGTGTCCGGGACGCCGACCCCCACCGCCGAATCGGTCGCGAAGTTGGGCATCTCGATCACGGTGTTCGGGTACCGAGGCGTCACCGTGGAGACCGCCGCGATGGTGATCGGCCGGCTCGTGTGCTTCTTCGCGAACTCCAGGCTCGAAAGAACGAGTGCGGCGCCACCGTCGCTGGTGGCGCAGATCTGCAGCAAGCGCAGCGGATCCGAGACCATCGGTGACTGGAGCACGTCGTCGACGGTGTAGGTCTTCTTGTAGCGCGCGTTGGGGTTGGCGCTGCCGTGCATGCTGTTCTTGACCTTGACCTTGGCGAAGTCCAGCTCGGTTGCACCGTAGAGCTCCATGCGGCGTCGCGCGTAGAGTCCGAAGTAAACGGGATTGGTTGCGCCGAGCAGCCGAAAGCGCAGCCAGTCGGGGTCGTCGGATCGCGCGCCGCCGGCGGGTGCGAAGAATCCCTTCGGCGCGGCATCGGCACCGACCACGAGGGCCACCTCGCACAATCCGGCCAGGATGTGCGCGCGCGCCGTGTTGATTGCCTGGGTCCCGCTGGCGCAGGCGCCGTAGGTGCTGGCCACCTGGGCTCCGGACCAGCCCAGGGCCTGGGCGAAGGTCGCTCCGGCCACGTAGCCGGGGTACCCATTGCGGATCGTCTGGCCGCCGACGATGAATGGGATGTCCTGCCATTCGAGTCCGGCGTCTCGAAGCGCATCCCGGGCGGCCTTGACCCCGTACTCGACGAAGTTCCGGCCCCACTTCCCCCAGGGATGCATTCCGACGCCCAGAACCGCGACCTCGTTCGCCATCGATCCTCTCCAGCCCGCGGCCCGCCTCAGGCGGCAACCGGCCTCCACTTCCAGATCATGAACTCGTTGTCATCGTCTTCGAACAGCGTGTCCAGGACCAGCTCCATCTCGATGCCCGCCGCGAGCTCGGTGACATCGACCCCCGCCACGACCTGACCGAGGACCACCATCTTCTCTTCCTCGAGCTCGACCGCCGCGACGGCGTAGGGCTCGAAGGGGTCCGCGGCGACGAAGGGCGCCGGCGGCGGATAACAATTGTTGGTGAAGGACCAGAGCCGACCGCGCCGGCTCAACGGAACCTCCTTCAGCTCGGTTCCGTCACAGCTTGGGTTCCGGCACGCCAGGGTTTCCTTGGGAAAGAAATAGGTGTGGCAGGCCTGGCACTGGGTCCCGAGCAGTCGCGGGTCGTCCGGGTCCATTCGAAACCATCCCTCGATGGCGGCTACCTGTGCTTTCGCTCCACTCATGCGCGCGTCCCCGTGGCGGCCGCGGGCGCCCCCTCGGCTCTCGCCGGGCCCTGTTTTATCACACGCGCGAGGGCCCTCAAATACGATACGGTGTGTCTAGTAAGGGATCCTCGTCTCATCGAAAATTCATCAATTGAATCCACCGGTTGAGAGATGGCTCCGGACGGGGAGACGCCCCGTCTGCTTTACTGAAACGATACGTCTCGTTATTATGCGGCGGCCCCGGACCCCCGCCGGGTTCGCGATCTCTCGGAGGCTCCATGGACAAGCGCACGACCGCGGCCCAGGCGGTGGCCGAGCTGCGGGACGGCATGACCCTGGGCATCGGGGGCTGGGGATCGCGGCGCAAGCCCATGGCCTTGGTGCGCGAGATCCTCCGCACTCCCCTGAAGGATCTGACCCTGGTGTCCTACGGCGGTCCCGACGTCGGTTTGCTGTGCGCCGCGGGCAAGCTCCGGAAGGTCGTCTACGGGTTCGTGTCCCTCGACTCGATTCCGCTGGAGCCCCACTTCCGGCTGGCGCGGCAGGCGGCGGCGATCGAGGCGGCCGAGCTCGACGAGGGCATGCTCCAGTGGGGCCTGTACGCGGCGGCCCTGCGACTTCCCTTCCTCCCCACGCGCGCCGGACTCGGGTCCGACGTGCTCTCGATCAATCCGGACTTCCGGCGGGTGAAGTCGCCCTACGACGATGGCGAGGAGCTGGTGGCCATGCCGGCGATCCATCTCGACGTGGCTTTCATCCACATGAACCGGGCCGACGCGCGGGGAAACGGACAGTTCCTGGGTCCGGATCCCTACTTCGACGACCTGTTCTGTATGGCCGCGAAACGGCGCTTCATGTCCTGTGAGAAGATCGTGGAGACGGCGGACCTGCTGAAAGGGGGATCTGTACACACCCTCGCGATCAACCGGAGTATGGTGGACGGCGTGATCGAGACCCCGAACGGCGCGCACTTTACCGAATGCCCGCCGGACTACGGCCGCGACGAAGACTTCCAGCGCGAATACGCGGCGACTGCCCGCGATCCGAAAGCGTGGTCCGCGTTCAAAGGTCGCTACCTCGACCTCCCCGACGAGCAGGCCTACCAGGAGGCTCTGCCAACTACATGACGTTTACGCGCGCCGAGGTCTGCACCGTCGCGGTTGCCGAGGTCTTCCGCGGTGACGGAGAGATCCTGGCCAGCGCCTTCGGCACGATTCCGGCGCTGGCGATCCGGCTCGCGAAGCTCACCTTCGAACCCGACCTGCTCATGACCGACGGTGTCGCCTTCCTGCGCGCCGACGTTCCCCCGATGCATGGCGACGCCGAGTCCGAGGCGGTGGTTGAGGGCTGGCTCCCCTTCCGCCGGGTCTTCGATCTTCTCTGGTCGGGGCGCCGCCATATCGTCATGGTAGCGAGCCAGATCGATCGCCACGGCAACCACAACTTTGCGTGCATCGGCGACTTTCGGAAGCCCAAGGCGCAGCTGCTGGGGATGCGGGGAGCGCCCGGGAACACCATCAACCACCCCACCAGCTACTGGATTCCAAACCACAGCCCCGCGGTCTTCGTGGAGGCGGTCGACGTGGTGAGTGGTGTGGGCTACGACCGTGCTGCGGCATTGGGCGATCGATCCAAGCGCTTTCACGAAATACGCCGGGTCGTTTCGAACCTGGGCGTTTTCGACTTCGCGACGCCGGACCATTCGATGCGACTCGTGTCGGTGCATCCCGGCGTGAGGGTCGAGGACGTCGTCGAGAATACGGGGTTTCCGCTGGTGATCGAGGGCGAGGTTCCGGAGACCCGCGCACCCAGCGACGCCGAGCTGAAGCTGTTGCGTGAGAAGATCGATCCCCGGGGAGCGGGCCAGAAAGAAGTGCGCGTCTGAGCGAGGAGTCCCCCCACATGCGCACGAGTCTCCACACCCTCCTCTGCGACCGGCTCGACATCGAGGTCCCCATCATCCAGACGGGAATGGGTTGGGTGGCGACGCCTGAGCTGGTCGCGGCGGTGGCGAATGCCGGGGCGTTCGGCTTCCTCGCCGCCGCCACGATTCGACCCGAGGAGATCGACGCCGAAATCGGGCGCATCGAGCAGCTCACGGATCGGCCCTTCGGCGTCAACTTCCTGATGGACGCCCCGGGAGCCGACGAGATCACCGATGCGGTGATCCGTCACGGTGTAAAGGCCGCGAGCTACAACCGCGCGCCGAACGCGAAGCTGATCGATCGTCTCAAGGAAGCGGGGGTTCTGTGCATTCCCATCTGCGGCGCGGTTCGCCACGCCGAGAAGGCCCAGCAGCTGGGGGCCGATCTGATCATGGTGCAAGGGAGCGAAGGCGGTGGACATACCGGCTCGGTTCCCACGTCGCTCCTGATCTCGCAGTGCGTCGATCGCGTCGATGTCCCCGTGATTGCGGCCGGCGGCTTCTGGGACGGACGGGGTCTGGTGGCGGCCCTGGCCTTCGGCGCCGTCGGCATCGCCATGGGGACGCGCTTCCTGCTCACCCGGGAGAGCCCGGTCCCCGACGTCACGACGGACCGCTATCTGAGGGCCCAGGTCGACGACGTGCGGATCACCCGGCAGATCGACGGCCTGCCCCAGCGGGTCGTGCGCAACGAGCTGGTCGACCAGCTCGAGAACAGCGGCCAGGCGGCCCTGCTGCTGCGCGCGATGGTCAGCGGGATCGCCTATCGCAAGCTGAGCGGCGCCTCGGTGGTGGACCTGCTGAATTCGGCGGTCTCGATCAAGCGGCACGAGAAGCTGACTCGCTCGCAGATACTGATGGCCGCCAACGCGCCGGTTCTCGCTCGGAAGGCGATGCGGGAGGGCGATCCGGTTCGCGGCTACCTTCCCAGCGGCTCGGTGGCCGGCGTGATCGACGATCGACCCCGCTGTGCCGAGCTGATCGCGCGCATCGTCGACGAAGCCGAGCGAACCCTCGATTCGCTCTCCAAACTCATGAGGACGGCATCGTGTACGCAGACGTCAGCGTAGAGAAGGGGGTCGCCGAGGTGGTTCTCGACCACCCGCCGGTGAACGCGTTCGACAGCCGGGGATGGGCGCACCTGGCGGAAGTCTTCACCACCCTGGGACGCGACGAGGCGGTCCGAGTCGTCGTAGTCGCCGCCGCCGGCCGCGGCTTCTGTGCCGGCGTCGACATCAAGGAGCTCGCCGCAGACCGTTCCGTGATCACCCAAGTGAACCGCGGCTGCTACAACACGTTTGCCGCGATCCACGACTGTCCGGTTCCCGTGATTGCGGCGGCCCACGGCTTCGTGCTCGGGGGCGGCGTCGGCATCGTCGGTTCCTGTGACGTGATCTACGCCTCCGACGATGCCCGCTTCGGGTTGCCCGAAATCGATCGCGGTGCCCTGGGGGCCGCCTCGCATCTGTTGCGAATGTTTCCGATCCAAAAGGTGCGGCGAATGCTCTATACCGGCGAGCCGATCGATGCCGCCGAGGCCCACCGGCTGGGCGCTGTCGAGGCCGTGGTGTCACGGGACCAGCTCCGGTCCGCGGCCCGGGGTCTCGCCGAGAAGATCGCCGAAAAGAGTCCCAAGGCGGTTCGCCTCGCCAAGGAGTCGCTCAACGGCATCGAGCTGCTCGACATCAAACGGAGCTACCGGTTCGAACAGGGATTCACCCTCGAGCTCTACACCTCGCCTGACTCCCAGGAGGCCCGGGACGCATTCGTCGGGAAGCGCGGCGCAGCGTTCGGAAACCGCGAGCGTCCGGAAAATCCGACCAAAGCTCGGAAAGATCGGGATTCATGATGGACCTCAGCTACACCCCCGAGCAGGATGCCT
>JACZXC010000303.1 GCA_022571825.1 Myxococcales bacterium
AGGGCGCGAAGCTGTTCCAGCTCCCCGGGAGAGAACCGCTGGCGAATTTCCGGGTGCACGTCGAGGCCCGCGCGGATCGCGGACAGACGCTGACGGAACGTCGCCGCGACACCCGCCGCCGGCCCGACCAGATTCATGGACTCCTGTCCCCGCCGGAACAGCTGTCCGTCCCATACGCCTTGATTCAGCGAGACGATGAACTTGAAGTCGCCCTCGACGATCGCGAACCGCCTCACGGATCCGGCTCCCAACGTGGCGAGGTAGGCGACGCTGTCGGACCCGGCCGCGTCCGGATCCAAGAGATTTCGACCCCGGCCGGATACTCGATCTGCCCGGGGATCGAGCCACGCCAATACGGTTGGAAACAGATCCACCGGGGCGACGATGTCGTCGCGGCGACCCGGTGTCACACCCGCCCCGCGGATCATGAGGGGAACCCGCACCAGCGGATCCGTCAGGTATTCTCCGTGGGCGAACCAATAGTCGTGTTCACCCATGGATTCGCCGTGATCGGCGGTGAAGACCACGAGGGCCTGATCGGCCAGGTGGCGTTCGCGCAGCCCGTCGAGCAGTCGACCGACCTCGGTGTCTACGTAGTGGACCTCCGCGTCGTAGCCGGCGCGATAGAAGGCGACCTCGTGGTTCCCGTCCAGAAACTGGTAGCGCGGGATGCCGCCCAGACCGACGTCTCCCTCGCGCTGTACTGGAAGCTGCCGGCGACCGTCCGGCGCGCGTCGCTCCGCCTCGAGGTGTCGCTTGCGTGTTCCCGGCGGCGGTGTGTAGGGCCCGTGGGGGTCCTGATAGTGAACCCAGACAAAGCATCGGGACTGCCCGACCGTGCAGGCATCGAGGGTCCGAAAGAAGGCGTCCGTGGTTCCGGTCGCCGTTCGCTCCGGCCAGTTTCGAACGGCCTCCCTTTCCGGAAACTCGTCGTCGTAGACGTCGAAGCCGACGGAGAGACCCGACGACGAACGGAGGACGAAATTGCTGACGACGGCCCCCGTGCGCCATCCGCGTTCACTCAGCTCCGTGGCCAGAGTTGCCACCGACGCCGGAACGGTGGACTCGTTGTTCCAGATGCCCAGCTCCTCGGGATAGCGTCCGGTGAGAACGGCGCTGATCGAGGGAAGAGTGAGCGACGAGGCGGAGTAGGCCGAGGTGAAGACGAGGCTTTCCCGGGCCAGAAGGTCGATCCGGGGAGTCAGGCCGCGATCGCTTCCGTGGGCGCCGAGAAAGTCCGCCCGAAGCGTATCGATGCTGATGAGGACGAAGAGCCGCGGCGGCGGCGCATGTCCGCTGCACGCGGCGATGGCCACGGACGAGATGAGGGCGAATGCCGATACCCAGGCGATTCGCACGCGTCTCATGTTCCCTGGAAGGTAGCATGGGGGTGCGAACGGATGTCTCATGGGCTCGGTTGCAAGGCCCGCCCGATTGCCGCTGACCGGTCGCTGTGCAATGAGTCACGTGATGCCGAAACCGAGGCCCACCCGCGTCCATTCCGGGCTCTGGGCTCTGATCGCGGTCACCGTCGTGACCTTTGCCTTGCTGCGCGTTCCCTACTTGTCGGTTCCCCTCGAACGAGACGAGGGGGAGTATGCGTACATCGCCCAACGAATCCTCGAGGGCGACGTTCCCTACCGCGATGCCTTCGATCAGAAACCACCCGGTGTGTTCCTGGCCTATGCCGCGGCATTCCTGGTCTTCGGACAATCGATCGAATCGATCCATCTCCTCTTGTACCTGTGGACGGCGGCAACGGTGCTGGTTCTTTTTGGCCTGGTGAGACGCCTTTCCGGTGATTGGGCGGCGGGGTTTGCCAGTCTTATTTTCGCAGTGGCCTCGGTAGACCCACGCCTGGCGGCGACGGCGGCCAATACCGAGCTCTTCATGCTGCTGCCGATCACGGCTTCGATGGCTTGCCTGGTCCGCGGCCTGGCCGAGCCACGGGCCCGGTGGTGGTTCGCCTGTGGAGCCCTCGCGGCGGCGGCGTGCTGGATCAAGCAGGTGGCGGCGCTGAACGCGGCGTTCGTCGCGGTCTATGCCGGCGTGGTGTTGTTTCGGCGAGGGGGGGCGAGGGCATCGCTACGGGGCCTGCTGTGGCTCGCCCTGGGGACCGCGGTGACGTCGGTCCCGGTCGTGCTCTGGTTCGTCCTCGCCGGTGCTTGGACCAGCTTCGTGGACGCGGTGTTTCTCCACAACCTGGCCTACGCAGGGAATCCGCCGATGCAGGAGGGGCTCGACACGGCCATCTATTGGTTGGGAAGACAGGTCCCCAGCCAGGCGGTCTTCTGGGCGCTGGCGGCATGGGTACTGGTCGTGCCCCGGTCGGCCGACCCTCGGATCCGGCGACTCCTGGGCTTCTGGGCCCTGGCCTCGGCGGCGGGCGTCGCCGTCGGCTTTCGTTTCCGGCCGCACTACTTCGTTCAGATGCTCCCGGTCCTCGCCGCGCTCGGGGGCGTGGCCGCCGGGAGCGTCGCCCAGCGGTTGTGGGCTCGGTCCCGACGCGCCGGCGCCATCGGAACCGCGAGCCTCGCCGGATTGCTGATTGCCCCCCCCGTCGTCGCCAACTGGGAAACCCTGCGGGCGGAGCCGGACGCCATCTCCCGACAGATTTATCATCTCAATCCCTTTCCCGAGTCGCTGGAGATCGCGGACTACATCCGCCGCACCAGTGAAGCCGACGACACGATCTATGTGGTGGGCTCGGAGCCCCAGATTCTCTTCTACGCTCACCGGCGCAGCGCGACCCGATACATCTTCTTCTACCCGTTGACGGGTGGCTATCCGGATTCCGCCGACCGCCAGCGCGAACTCATCCGGGAGGTCAGGGCGAACCGACCGCGGTACGTGGTCGTGGCCAACCTGAGGACATCGCTGATGACCGGCCCGGAGACGGATACCTACGTGTTCGAAGAGACCCTGAAAATCCTCCGGGGCGGGTATCGACTCGAGTTCGTCGTTCGCCCTCATGCGGGCGATCCCGGATTCGACTTCCTGTACGGCTCCGAAGCGCGGCGGGCGGCGGCCGAAATCGAGCAACAGGCCAGGTCGCAGCCGGGACTGGTCGTCTACCGCCGCCGCAAGTGACGCTTCAGACAGGCCCTCCGGTTCTGGGGTAAGCTCGCGGCCGAGGATCAGAAGGGGAGGGAGATCTCATGAGGCGAACGGCTCCGCTGGCGCTCGCGCTGGTCGCGGCGGTTGTCACGAGCGGGTGCGTTGTCATCGAAGATGGTGAAGTCGGAGTTTCCAAGAGCTTCGGAACGATCTCCGATGAGCCGGTCCTGCAGGGCATCGTGCTCCAGATCCCCATCGTGCGCACGGTCGAGACCTGGAACATCAAGCTCCAGGAGCTGAAGGAGTCGGCCCAGGTGCCCTCCTCCGAGGGCCTGATCGTGGCACTTGACACCTCGCTCCTGTTTCGCGTCGATCCTGAGAAGGCTCCGCAGATTCGCAAGACGATCGGCTGGAACTACGTCGAGCTTCTGATCGTGCCCTACTTCCGGAACGCAGTTCGCGACGTGGTCAGCGGATACCCCGTCAAGAACATCTACGGAGAGCAGGGCCGCAAGGAGATCGCCCAGAAAATCCGCGACTTCCTGACCGAGCGCCTCGGGCCGCGCGGCATCATCGTCGTCGACACCCTGCTGCGCGACATCCAGCTCCCCCAGCGCTTCAAGGAGAGCATCGAGATGAAGCTCACGGCGGAGCAGCGGGTGCAGCAGAAGCAGTTCGAGCTCTTGCAGGCACGCAAGGAGGCGGAGATCGAAGTCGCCCGCGCCAGAGGCGCGGCCAAGGCCCAGAAGATCGTGCGCTCGACTCTCAGCGACTCGTATCTCCATTACCTGTGGATCAAGACGCTGAACGTGAATCCCAATGTGATCTACGTCGCCACCAAGGGGAACAAGCCGATCTTCAAGAGAGCAGGCGGTCCGTAGTAGCCGCCTTCGGCAGCCTGCGCATCCGGTACAGAATCCGCTCGGACTCGACCAGCGGAGCCGCGGCCTCCAGCTCGAAGCAGGTCGCGAAGGCGGATTCGAAGCCCTCGCGGGTGTAGGCGGGGAATACGTCCTCTCGGGTGGCCAGCAGGATCGCGACCTTGGGATCGCTCTTCGGCACGAACTCGACGATCAAGCCCTCGGCGAGGCTGGCGAAGAACGCCGCCACCCGGGGTAGCGGAACCTGGTTCGAGATGGCTAGGTGGTGCACGAGGGCCAGGGCCAGCACCGCGTCGGCGGAGCGTCTCTGGACGAGCGAAGCCCGTTCCCGGTGGGCCCAGCCCAGGGCTGGACTCGGATTCGTGAGGTCGACGAGCAGTGGCAGCAGCCGGGTTTCGTC
>JACZXC010000021.1 GCA_022571825.1 Myxococcales bacterium
GCCGATCAGAACGAAGGCATCGTAGGATTCGGAGGAACCCGGGCGGACGGCTGCGAGGTCGTGTGCACGCTGCCCGAGACCTCGATTGGGGAGCGCGCCGCGATGATAAGGCGCGAGATCCTCCCGTACGTGCGCTCGTGCACCCGGATCGCAGACGGCTTCCAGCTGGAGTTTCCGCGGGATCCACAGATTCGCCGCAATCTCGAGCACTGGGCCGAGCTCGAGGGGATCTGCTGCCTGGAGGCGAGGTTCGAGATCGCTTCGGTCCCTCCCTCGGTGAGCTGGCTGCTGAAGTCGATCACCAGGACCGCTACCGGGCCCACGACCGGCAGCTCCGGCCAGACGTGGCCGACGCCAATCAAGCCCCCGATCAGGAACAGAACCTTCAGCACCTTTCCCATGACCACCGTATCGGCCATTCATGGCTGGCGGTTGATGGCCCTCCCCCACCGAGCGCTCAGGGCCCCGCCCGGCGTTCGAGGCGATCGAGTTCGGCGATCACGTCTGGAGCGGGCTTCCCCACCTTCAGGTCGGTCACGAAGGTCTGGGAGGACTTGGCTGGCGCTCCGAGAGAGGTGCTTCGGGGACGGGCCTGTCTTACAGCCAGGCTTCGAGCATGGCGTTCACCAACTCCGGGGCGTCCTGTTGGACCCAATGCGAAACGCCGGGAAGGTACCGAAGCGTGAGATCGCGAACGAACTCTCCGGTGCGTGTGGTCGATGCTTTTGGCAACGCGATGTCGTCTTCACCCCACACCAACAGGGTTGGCGTCTCGATCGCGGGATAGCCCAGGGCTCGCTGGCGCTTCAATCCGCCCCCGCGAATCAGCGCCCGGTAGTAGTCGAGCATCGCTTTCAGGTTGCCTGGGCGCGCCGCGGCCCGGCGATAGATCGACAGCACATCTTCGGGAAAGACGTTGGGATTGGCGCAGCTGCGGCGAAACATCTCTCCGATGGCGCGACACTCGCGGGCGCCGAGCAGCTTTTCGGGCAGCCACGGAATCTGGAAGAAGAGGGCGTACCAGAAACGCCGAAGCATCTCCCAGGGGCCGATGGCGCCGGCAGCCGCGCCCGGATGGGGCAGGTTCATGATGACGAGGCGCTCGAGGGGCCGCACGCGCCGCATCGCGAAGTACCAGGCGATGATGCCGCCCCAATCGTGGCCCAAGAGCAGCACTGTGCGCGCTCTTGCGGCATCGATCAGGGCCCCCACATCGGCCAGCAGGATCTCGATTGCGTAGTCTCGGCTTCGCGGCGGGCCCGCCGTCTCACCGTAGCCGCGAAGGTCGGGAGCCCAGACGCGGTAGCCCAGGCGGGCCAGGTGGGGAAGCTGGTACCGCCACGAGTACCAGCTCTCGGGAAAGCCGTGGAGGCAGAGGGCCAGCTTCTCGCCCTCACCGCAGGTCGCTACGTGAAACCGTAGCCCGTTGGCATCGACGAACTCGTGCCCGAACTCCGTCGTCACCCGCGCAGCGTAGTATTCAGCCCACCTTCCGCAACGCCAGGGAAATCAGTTCCTCCGACTCGAGCTCCAGGGAAACCACCCTCAGGTTGAAGTCGTTCGATCTCCTCCTTCGCGCCCTTTCAGGATCGCGGTGGATATTCCGAGCAGCCCCGCCGGCAGATACACGCCGGGAAGGTCGAGCCACCAATGGTAAGAGGCCACGGCCCCGCGGAGCATGTCGTAGACATGGACGAGGGCGTGACCCGTCAAGAAGAAGGCAGAGACTCCGACGAGGGGCAGGCGGAACCGCGGCGAGAACGCCGCCCACACCAGGGCCATGCCTATCGTGGCGAAGGCACAGCCGATATCGCGAACGAAGTGGGGATTGAAGGGGCCGAAGTCCGGAACCTCGGCCGGGAGCTCCGTGTACCAGTGCATGGGGCCGGCGAGCATCCAGCCGGCGTTCGCGAGCATGCCCGCGCCCAGCACCAGAAAGATCCAACCGAACCTGTCGAGCTTCTGCATCGGATTCGACTCCTCGGAATTCAATCTGGGGCCAATCGAATCGGGCCTATGGTAGCCTCGGCGCGGCCGAACATGGGTGACACCGAGCGGAGCCTGCTCTCGGACAAGCCGATTCCGGGTCCCGAGCGTCTGGTCTTCGCCCTCGACGTGCCCAGCGCGGAAGAGGCCCGCCGCTGGGTCGACGCCCTCGGCGACGCGGTCCACTTCTACAAGTTGGGTCTTGAGCTGTTCATGGCGGGGGGCTACTTCGAGCTCCTCGACCACCTCGTCCGTCGGGGCAAGCAGGTCTTTGTCGATCTGAAGTTCTTCGACGTACCCGAGACGGTCGCCGCGGCGGTGCGCCAGCTGCGGAATCGCGGGGCTCGATTCGCGACGGTGCACGGCAACGACGGCATGATCGACGCCGCCTGCCGAGAAAAGGGCGATCTCAAAGTCCTGGCCGTCACCGCCCTCACCAGCCTGGATCAGGGCGACCTGCGGGATCTCGGCTTCACGGTGTCGGTGGAGAAGCTGGTGCTCTCCCGGGCCAAGCGGGCGCTCGCCTACGGCTGCGATGGGGTCGTCTCCTCGGGACTCGAAGCCCGGGCTCTGCGCGCATCGCTCGGAAGCCGGTTCCTGATCGTGTCGCCGGGAATCCGACCGGTCGAGAACCGGACGACCGACGATCAGAAACGCGTGGTCACGGTTCGACAGGCCTTCCTGGCTGGGGCCGACTACGTCGTCGTCGGCCGTCCCATTCGCGATGCCAGCGACCCGAGGGCCGCGGCCCGAGCGATCCAGGACGAGATCGCGGAGCTGTTCCCCGCGAATCACGCTGCGTAGGACAGGAACAGCACACACGCGAACAGGAACAGGTAGCCGTACAGGACCGCGCGGATCGGCGCGGGCGCCCCGATCAGGGCCGTGTCGAGGCGCGCCGTGGCCAGCGCGAAGAAGAGCGAGAGGGGAGCGCCCATCGAGAGCCCATAGAAGGCCTTCGCCTGGGCGTGGAAGGGCAGCTGCACGCTCATGGTCAGGATCGCTCCCCCCACCGCATAGGCGGACGTGGCCAGGAAGCAGAGGGCGGCCCGTCTACCCGGGTCCCCCCGGAATCCCAGCTGCACACACCGGCCCGCTCCGAACAGCACCAGGGCTGTCGCGGGAAGCGCCACCCAATACGCCATGGACATGAATCCGTAGTGCCAGAACTTGTGACGCTGCGCCGGCACGACTCGTCCAACGATTCCACCGTCGCCCCACAGGGTCGAGTAGATCCCATCCCAGAAAGAGTGGAAGCCAGCCTGGTAGGGATGAAGAAGCGACTCGCCAAAGCCCGTAAAGTAGGCGAGGGTGTGGAAGCCGGGATGCTGCCACCACACCTGGCCCGGAGCGGTGAGGGACCAGTTGCCGACGATCGGCTGGCCCCACTCGAGCCAGGTTCGCAGATAGAACCAGCCCGAGACACACATCAGAGTCGCGGCCGCCAGCGCGACGATTCCGACCGCCCGCGCGGCCGACGCGCGCTCGACGGCGAGCAGCTTTACCAACAGGAAGAACAGCGCGATCGGCGCCACGGCGAGGGCGGTGAATTTCGTGAGGCTTGCGAAACCGAAGCTCATCCCGATCATGACCGCTTGAGATGCGCGAGTTCGCGGCTCGAGCAGCGCGCTCACGGTGGCGAAGAGCGCCAGCCCGACCAGGAAAGCATGGGGCATCTCGTTGGAAAAATAGGCGGCTCCGTACAGATTCATCGGCAGGACAGCGGCGAAGATCCCGGCGATCACACAGACGCGACGATCCTCGGGAAAGAGCTTCCGGGCCAGCGCAAAGGCGATCCACACGCCACCGAGGCCACACAGGAAGGGCAGGAGCTTGAGCGCCAGCGGGGGGGCGGCTCCTCCGGTCATCCAGGCTCCGAGGGAGGCCAGTCCCGCGGACACCACGTAGAAGAGTGGCGGGTGGTACATCGACCACCCATCGGTGGCGAGGGGCAGCGCGCCGTTCTCCCGAAGAAACGCCACATAGGCGAGGTGGTGCCGTGCATCGAATCCGATCGTCAGCGGAATCCGGATCAGTTTTCCGGCGAAGAGACCGACCCACGCCACCGAAACCAGAACCAGCGAAAACACGGGCAAGGCCGCTTGGAAACGGGGGCCGAGAAAGCGGCTTCCGGCAAGGAAGCCGAGCAGCCCCACCATGAAGAGGATCAACACCGTGTCGTAGCGTTCCCGGAACTCACTCGCGGGGGTTGCGACGGCCACGGCTCGCGGATTGCGGAGCGTGTCGTCGGCGATCCGAGCGAAGCCGAGGATGCGCCCGCGGCTCTCCACCCACCACGACGAATCCGCCGCCAAGGGCGTGGGAAGTCCTTCGATCCGGAGCGAGAGCAGCGGGGGACCGGACGGGTTCGCCACCTCGACCCAGATTTCGTTCCACCCTGGACGCAACCACGGGGTCAGGTCGACTCGGGTCTCGATTCGCCAGGCCGCCTCCTCGCTCATGTCCGGGCTCAGCGGGTTCCCGTTCACCCACAGCTTGAATCGGCGCATCGCGCGCAGGGTTCCGTGGACGGGACCGGTCGAAGCCGGTAGGTCGAACCGGCCCTTGAACGTGTCGACCGGGATTGCGTCTTTCCCCCATTGACGAAGGCTCGGATTCACCGGCCTCGGCGCGATCAGCCACGGTGCTTCCGACGTCTGTCGGATGAAGGAAATCTCGGAGGAGAACGAGCAGTGCAGCACCAGGCAGCCCAGGGGCAGGACCGCGAGAGCGGCGGCTCCAATCCGCTGGGCACGGCGCCAGCTCATCGGGACGCCCATGCCGCCCGCATGACGTCGAGGTTAGCCAAGTGAGCCCTTCGGCGTCGTTTCGTCCCGGACGGCGAGCTAGCATGGATCGGTGATCAGGGGCTTTCGAAACTTAGATTGCGCTGGTTGGGGAATCGCTGTGGCGGTGCTGGCGGTCGCGCCGGGCGCTGCCGATGAGCTGCTGGTCGACGGAATCGCCGCGCAGGTCGGCAGCGACGTAGTCCTCGTCTCCGAGGTGCTCCGCATGATCAAGCCCACCGAGACCCGGATGCGGGACGCGGGGGTTCCCGATCTGGAGATTGCCAAGCTCCGAGCCGAGGGCCTGGAACGGATGATCGAGTGGCGGCTCATCGAGCAGCAGGTCCGGAAGTTGGAGCTCTACGCCAGCGATGAGGAGATCGACGCGACCATCCAGGGCATCGCCCAGGAGAACGACCTGAGCCTCGAGGACCTGCGGCGAAGCGTCACTTCCCACGGCATGACCCTCCCGGACTATCGGGCCCAGATCAAACGCGAGCTCGAGCGGCGGAAGCTGGTCACCACCCTGATCGGATCGCGGATCGAGGTCGAAGACAAGGAATTGAAGGAGATCTACGACGCGCGCTTTTCCGGTCAGCCTCGGGAAGGCGAGGTGGTCCACTTGCGACAAATCATGATCGGCTTCGGGGAGGAAGTGGGACGCGACCAGAAAACGGCTCGGACGCGGGCAGACGCGTCGGCCGCTCGGATCGAGGCCGGGGAGGCCTTCGAGGTGGTGGCCCTCGACGTTTCCGAAGTGGCGGGCAAGAAGGGGGGAGACCTGGGCTGGATCCACATGAATCGCCTGGCTCCCTGGATGGTCGATGTGGTGAAGCGGCTCGGGCCCGGTGAGGTCAGTGCGGTTGTGGATCTGCCCGTGGGCTACTGCCTGCTCAAGCTGGTCGAGCGGAAGCAATACGAACCCGTTTCCTTCGAAGCGGCCAAGCCCGAGCTAGAGCGCGAGCTCTTCGAGCGTCACCTGGCTCGCGAGTACGAAGACTGGATGGCGAAGCTTCGAAAGAGGACCTACGTCGAGCGCCGGGGCTACTTCGCCGCGGCCACCCAGATGGGTCCGTCTGCACTCTTCGGCTCTGGAGACGAACCGCAGATTCCGTGACGGACGCCGCCTTTTCCGCGCTGACCCACATCATCATTCGGGGCGCGCGCGAACACAACCTTCGCAATCTCGACCTGGTCATCCCGCGCGACGTACTCGTCGTCATCACGGGACTATCCGGTTCCGGGAAGTCCTCCCTCGCGTTCGACACGATCTACGCCGAGGGGCAACGCCGCTACGTCGAGTCGCTCTCGGCCTACGCCCGACAGTTTCTGGACCAGATGGTCAAGCCGGACGTCGATTCCATCGAGGGCCTCTCCCCTGCGATCGCCATCGAGCAGAACACCGTGAGCCGGAATCCCAGATCCACGGTGGGAACAACCACGGAGATCGCCGACTATCTGCGGCTGCTCTTCGCGAGGGTGGGACAGCCGCACTGCCCCAATTGCGGCAATCCCATCGCCAGCCAGACGGTTCAGCAGATCACGGATCAGCTGATGGAGCTAGGCGGTGGAACCCGTGTGCAGATCCTGGCGCCGGTGGTGCGCGACCGGAAGGGTGAGTTTCGACGTGAGTTGGAATCGTTTCGCCGCCAGGGATTCGTTCGGGCGCGCATCGACGGATCGGTTCGAGATCTGGCCGAGGAGATCCAGCTCTCGAAGCGGGCGAAGCACACCATCGACATCGTCGTCGATCGGCTGACCGTCCGAGACTCCGCGCGCGGGCGCATCGCCGAGTCGCTCGAGACGGCCCTGGGCCTGGCGGACGGCTTGGTGAGCGTCGCGCGGTTGCCGCCGGGCGGGGCACCGGGGCAACGCGCACAGGAGTGGCTGTTCTCGGAGCGCAATGCCTGCGCGGACTGCGGCTTTTGCTACCCAGAGATCTCTCCGCGCCTGTTCTCCTTCAACAGTCCCCACGGTGCCTGCTCCCAGTGCGGCGGCCTCGGCACCTGCGACGCGTTCGACCCCGAACGAGTCGTACCCGACGCATCCAAGCCGCTGGGTGACGGGGCGATCGCACCCTGGAGTGGCCGACGGGGTGCTCGTTACTATCGGCAGCTCCTGGCGGCGTTGGCCGGCCACTACGGCGTCGATCTCCAGACTCCCTGGTGCGATCTGCCGACCCGGGCGCGGACCGGGATCCTTCACGGATCGGGGACCGACGAGATTGAGTTCGCGCTGGAGCGGCGGGGCCGCCGGACATCCTACCGGCGGCAATGGGATGGAGTCCTGAGCGAGCTCGCACGCCGATTCGAGTCGGGAGGTGAGCTCGAGCAACACGAGCTCACGCGCTTCCAAAGCTCCGCGGATTGCCGCGCCTGCCAGGGATCGCGGCTCCGGGTCGAGGCGCGAAGCGTACGGGTGGGTGGACTCTCGATCGCCGAATTGGCTGGCCTCACCGTGGCCGAAGTTGCCGCCTTCGTGGACCGATTGGAGCTCTCGGCATCGAGTCAGTTGGTGGCGGCGCCAATACTGAAGGAGATCCACGAGCGTCTGCACTTCCTGGCGGACGTGGGATTGGGCTACCTCACCCTCGACCGCGCCAGCGCGACACTTTCGGGAGGGGAGGGCCAGCGGATCCGCCTGGCGACCCAGGTCGGCTCAAGTCTGATGGGAGTGCTGTACATCCTCGACGAGCCCTCCATCGGCCTGCACCCCCGCGACAATCGGCGGCTGCTCGACAGCCTGAAGCGGCTGCGCGACATGGGAAACTGCGTGCTGGTGGTCGAGCACGACGAAGAGACCATCCGCACCGCCGACCACGTAGTCGACATGGGACCCGGTGCCGGAATCCATGGCGGGCGCATCGTCGCCCAGGGCTCTCCGGAGGCGATCATCGCCGATGAGAATTCGCTGACCGGAGCGTATCTGTCGGGCCGGCGGCGGATTCCCGTCCCCACCCGGAGGCGCCCCCCGGGCCAGCGTGCCCTCGTCCTCACCGGGTGTCGCCAGCACAATCTCAAGAACATCACCCTGAGGCTTCCGTTGGGAGTCTTCACCGTCGTGACCGGTGTCTCGGGGTCGGGAAAGTCGACCCTGATCAACGACACCCTGTACCGCGCGCTGGCGGCGCGGCTCTACAACGCGAAAGAGCCCGCCGGACGCTTCGACCGCCTCGCCGGCGTCGAACATATCGACAAGGTGATCAATGTCGACCAGTCCCCCATCGGACGAACCCCGCGCAGCAATCCGGCCACGTACACGGGTATTTTCGACGGCATCCGACAGATGTTCAGCCAGGTCCCCGAGGCGCGCGTTCGCGGTTACACCAAAGGGCGCTTCTCGTTCAACGTCAAGGGCGGACGCTGCGAGTCCTGTCAGGGCGATGGAGTCCTGCGCATCGAGATGCACTTTCTGCCCGACCTCTTCGTCACCTGCGAGGTCTGCGGCGCACGCCGGTACAACCGTGAGACCCTCGAGATCACCTACAAGGGCCGGACGATCGCCGACGTCCTCGACATGACCGTGGAAGAGGCCCTGGAATTCATGGCGAACGTGGCCTCGGTGCGCCGGGCGCTGCAGACTCTGTACGATGTGGGCCTCGGCTACATTCGCCTGGGACAATCCGCCACCACGCTCTCCGGCGGTGAGGCTCAGCGAATCAAGCTGGCTCGCCAGCTGTCGCGGCGGGGAACCGGCAGTACCCTCTACCTCCTCGACGAGCCGACGACCGGGCTGCATTTCGCCGACGTCGAGCGCCTGCTCGACGTCTTGAACCGGCTCGTCGACGCGGGCAACACGGTCCTGGTGATCGAGCACCATCCCGACGTGGTCAAGACCGCCGACTTCGTCATCGACCTGGGTCCCGAAGGCGGTGAGAAGGGCGGTGAGATCGTCGTCGCCGGAACCCCTGAAGACGTTGCACAGAACCCCATGAGCCACACCGGCCGCGCGCTCGCGCCCCTGCTGTTCGGAATCCCAGGTTGACCTTCCCTCGCTCGATAGGCCCTCGGCGGCTTCAGCCGAGCAGGCCGAGGCGGGCGCGAACACATTCGACCACTGCGGCATGGACGACGTCTTCGGAGCCGCGGGCATCAATGCGCGCGACGTAGCCCCGGACCAGGGCAGCATAGTTCGCAGCGACCCGCTCGAGAAACTCGCCCCGTTCGAAGGCCGGCTCGGGCATGCCTCCACGGGCACCGACCCGCTCGAGTGCGAGCGCCGGCTCGATCTCGAGCAATATCGCGAGGTCCGGAACCGGGAACTCCGCCTCACTCTCGGCGAGGATCGCATCGGCATCGAGCCCGCGAGCCCCTTGGTAGGCGACGGTGGACAGGAAGTAACGGTCGGTCACCACCAGCCGGCTGGCCTCGAGAGCCGGCCGGATCACCTCGGCGACGTGGGCGCGACGATCCTCGACGAAGCGATCGAGCTCTTCTTCCGGCGGGGCCCGCGACCCCGAGCGCGCCAGCTCCCGAATCCGACGACCCACCGCCCCGTCGGTGGGTTCGCGGGTGACGACCACATCGTGTCCCGCGCGGCGCAGCGTGGCCGCGAGGGCGGCCACCTGGGTGCTCTTGCCGCACCCGTCGATCCCTTCGAGCGCCAACAGTCGACCGGATTTCACGCCCAGCTCGTGAACGCGGGTTCCGTTCCAAAGCCAACCTGCCCATCGGGTCCCGCGAAACCGCGCGCCGCATCATCGGTTTCCGGAGCGGCGGCGGTGGAGCCCGCCCCGGCACGCCTCTTGCTCTGTGAGACCGGCGTGCCTTCGGGCATGCCCGCTACGCCCCTTGAACGGGACCGGGGGATGGCGGGATCCGGGACGTCGGGCGGGAGCAAGGTTTCGATGCGGGAAACGCAAACGGGGTGAGGCCCGCGTCGAGTTCCCGCCCGGCGTCCCACTCGCGCGAAGCGCGTCAGCCCGGAATCTTGCCGTAGAGCAGTAGCGCGATGACCAGGCCGTAGATCGAGATCGACTCGATCAGCACCATCGCGAGGATGAAATTGACAAACATGCTGCCCGCCGCACCGGGATTTCTCGCGATACCCGCCGTCGTATTGCCCGCCGTGAGACCCTGGCCGATGCCACAACCCAGGCCCGCCAGTCCCACGGCGAGTCCCGCGCCGATCGCCAGGCCCGCGCCGATGCCGAGAAATGCATCTCCGGCGGGCTCGGCCGCTGCCGCCACCATGGGCACCGCGACCAAGACAAGGCTCCAGAGCGCGATCCCGAAGAACTTTCGCATTTCCGATCTCTCCTTCCTTGGAAAAGGTAAGCACCGCGCACCACCCAGCTAGTGCGCGTCCTCCAGCGCCAGACCGATGTAGATCATCGTCAGCAGCGAGAAGACGAAGGCCTGGAGTACCGCGACCAGCAGACCCAGAGCCATAAAGATGGCTGGGATCACCAGGGGCACCAACGTGATCCACACGGCCACCACCATATGATCAGCGAACATGTTCGCGAGGAGCCGAATCGAGAGCGTCCCGACCCGGGCCAGATGCAGGAAGATATCGAGGGGCAGGAAGAACGGCGCCATCGGCCGCACGTGGAAGTTGCGGCCGAAGAGCGTGACCTCGAACATGCTCGGGCCCATGAACTGCTTGATGTATCCGAATCCGTGCTTCTGGATCCCGACCGCGTTGTAGACCAGAAAGGAGATGATGGCCCAGGCCGTGGTCGTGTTGACGCTGCTCGTCGCGCCGCTGACTCCCGGAATCAGACCCAGCAGATTGGACACGAGAATGAACAAGAAAATCGTCCCGACGACGGGAAAGTAGCGACGCCACTCCTCGCCCATGATATCGCGGGCCAGGGTCGCGAGCCTGTCGACCAGGACCTCCAGGACGTTTCGCAGGGTAACGCCCTCGTCGGGGATGACGCCGCCATCCGCCGCGACGATCTGCCGGCGCAATATCGCACCGACGAGGAGAAGCAGCCCGATCGCGAGGGTCGCGGCCTGGTACACCCAGGGAATCTGGAAGGCGTGCTCGAGGGGCTCGTAGATGTTCACCCGCCGTCCCCCGCATCCTCATCGCGCTCGCGTGCGAGCCAGGGATCCCAACGATCCCAGCTGGGATCGTCGGGATCCAGCACCGGGGCGTCCGGATCGATCGGTGGACGCGACTGCCAGGCCTCGATCACAGCCGCGGGCAGGATCAACGACAGTCCGATGACCAGGCCCACCGGGTGCACGCCCAGATAGATCGCCACTCCGATCCCGATTGAGAGCAGCCCATAGCGCAGGGCCCAGCCCGCCGACCAGTTGCCCAGGCGACCCGCGAAGAACAACTTGCCCGCGTGAAATAGGGCCCGAAAATTCACGGCCTCGAGCACCGCGCCAACCGCTACGCCCCCGGCGAAGCCCGGCGACACCAGGGCGTAGGACGCCGCGACGGCGCCGGCGGAGAACGCGAAATTCAAGCGCTCGACACGGTCGATGCGCACGCTGACGCTACCTCTCCCCGGGCGTTCGTTCTTCTTCGTCGGCCAGGGCCTGCATCTCGCGAGCCAGGCGAACCAGCCGCAGCACGAAGGCGCTGAATCCCAGCGCCAGTCCCACCAACAGGCCCCAGGGCGAAGTATCGAAGCTCGCATCCGCCCAGTAACCGAAACCCACACCGATGAGGATCGCGAATACCGCCTCGAACGCGCCCTGGTAGGCGCCTCCGGCTCGCCGCACCTGCAGCGCGCGCCGGCCTCGCGTGGGGGTCACGAACACAACCTAATCACCGCCATCCTTGGCGCAACGAGCCCGGGATGATGCCACCCGAGCTCGCCGCGCGGCAAGTTAGGAGGCCCTCCCAGAACTCGCAAGCGGTCTCAGCGACAGCGTTCAGCGAGGGTGGAAGTCGGCCTCTGGGCCGACTTCGCTCCCCCCTGCTTCCAGAAGGCGAGCCAAGCGCCCGAGCCCCTCACCGCATCTGAGGCCTCCCCGCTGCTGAGCAACCCGGGGAGACCTCCCGCATCGCGCATTGGGCGGCCTCGAGTGTTGCGTCGATGTCGGCCGGTTCGTGGGCGAGCGAGCTGAAGCCAGATTCGAAAGGAGACGGAGCCAGATAGATCCCCCGCTCCAGCATCGCGGCGAAAAATCTGCGGAAGCAGTTCTCGTCGGTCTTCTTGGCATCTTCGAAGCTCCGTACCGGGCCGGGGTGGAAGAAAAAACCGAACAAGCCGCCCATGAACACCACGGTCAGCTCGACCCCGGCCTCCCGGGCCGCGGATTTCAGGCCCTCAGCGAGGCGCCGTGACGTGGCTTCGAGCCGATCGTAGACACCGGGCACCCGGAGGGCGCGCAGCGTCGCCAAGCCCGCTGCCATCGCCAACGGATTCCCGGCCAAGGTACCGGCCTGATAGACGGGGCCGTCGGGCGCCAGCTGATCCATGAGCTCGGCGCGACCCCCGTAGGCCGCCGCGGGCAGACCGCCCCCAACGATCTTGCCCAGGCAGGTCAGATCGGGCGTGACGCCGGTGCGGCCTTGGGCCCCGTCCCAGGCCACCCGGAACCCGGTGATGACTTCGTCAAAGACGAGCAGCGCGCCGGACGCGTCGCACAGTTCGCGCAGGCCCTCGAGGAATCCGCGCCGAGGGAGCACCAGACCCATGTTGCCCGCCACCGGCTCGACGATGATGCAGGCGATCCGGTCACCCCAGCGGTCGAAGGCCTGGGAAGCCGCGGCGAGATCATTGTACGGCGCCTGGATCGTCAGCTCGGTAAAGGCCGGAGGGACTCCCGGCGAACCGGGTATTCCCAGGGTGGCGACACCGCTGCCCGCCCCAATCAACAGCCCATCGGCATGACCGTGGTAGCAACCCTGGAACTTGAGGATGTGGCTGCGCTTTGTCGCCGCTCGAGCCAGCCGCACGGCACTCATCGCCGCCTCGGTTCCCGAACTCACCATGCGCACCCGTTCGAGCGAGGGCAGCGCATCGCAAATCGCTTCCGCCAGCTCGATCTCGAGCTCCGTCGGCGCGCCGAAGCTGGTGCCGCGGGCCATGACGTCGGCCACGGACCTCAGCACCGCGGCATCGGCGTGCCCCAGGATCAGAGGCCCCCAGGAACCCACGTAGTCGATGTATTCGTTGCCGTCGACGTCCCAGATTCGACAGCCCGCGCCGCGATGGATGAATCTCGGTACGCCTCCAACCGAGCCGAACGCCCGCACAGGGCTGTTCACACCGCCGGGAATGCGGACGCGTGCGCGTTCGAAGAGATGGCGCGAGCCGTCTGTTTTCACGGCCCACCTACCCCGATTCGGCTTTGGGAAAGAGACCCCGCCGTACCAAAGTCCGCATCGAGGCTAGCTACCCGTACCGTTGCCGCCGCCGGTTTCGGCTACGTCGCGATCGGCGAGGCGCGCCATGGATACGATGTTCTCCCCCTCGCCCAGCTTCATCACGCGCACCCCCTGGGTCGCGCGCCCCATGGTGGAAATGCCGGAGACCTTTGCGCGTAGCACCTTGCCGCCATCCGTAATCAGCATGACCTCATCGTCGCTGACCACCTGCGCCACGCTGATCACCTCTCCGTTGCGGGCGGTCGTCCGGATCGTGATCACGCCCTGACCACCCCGCCGCTGCAGGCGATAGTCCTCGAGGGGGGTGCGTTTGCCGTACCCCAGCTGGGTGACCGTGAGAATGGTCGCGCCCGGCGAGAGGATCTCCATCCCGACGACCTGGTCGCTTCCCTGAAGGCTCATACCGCGAACGCCGGCGGCGGTTCGTCCCATCGAGCGCACCTGGTCCTCGGGGAAACGGATCGACTTGCCAAGCCGGCTCGCGATGATGACCTCCTGATGGCCGTTGGTTCGAAGGGCGGCGATCAGCTCATCGTCCGCATCGAGGTTGATCGCGATGATTCCGCCCTTGCGCGGGTTCGAGTAGGCGTCGAGCCGAGTCTTCTTGATCACCCCTTTGCGCGTGCAGAGCAGCACATATTCGTCGGTGCTGAAGTCTCGGACCGGGAGAGTGGCCTGTACCCGTTCGCCTTCAGCCAGTTGCAAAACATTGACGAGGGCCTTGCCCCGCGCCGCCCGGCCGAGCGCCGGAAGCTCGTGAACCTTGAGCCAGTGAGCGCGACCGCTCGTGGTGAAGAACAGGATGTAGTCGTGGGTGGAAGCGACGAAGAGGCTCTTGACGAAATCCTCCTGCCGCGCCTCCATCCCCTTGACGCCCTTCCCCCCCCGACGCTGGGCGCGGTATTGGGTCAGCGGATTGCGTTTGATATATCCGAGGTGAGACACGGTCACGACCATGTCTTCCTCGACAATCAGATCTTCGGTGCTGATGCCCTCGACGGCCGGCCCCAGCTCCGTCCGACGTTCGTCTCCAAACTTCTCGCGAATCTCCAGTATCTCCTCGAGCACGACGTCGAGTATTCGCTGCTGATTCGCCAGCAGCCCCTCGAGGTCCGTGATCTTCGCGCGGATCTCCTCGAGTTCATCGAGAATCTTCTGGCGCTCGAGAGCCGTCAGAGCGCGAAGGCGCATCTCGAGAATCGCGGTGGCCTGACGCTCACTCAGCTCAAAGCGTGCTATCAGCTGCTCGCGCGCTTCGGAGGTGGTCTGCGACGCGCGGATGACCGCGATAACTTCGTCGATGCGGTCGAGAGCAACGGCGAAACCCTCGAGTAGGTGCGCTCGCGCCCGCGCCTGGGCCAGGTCGTAAGTGGCCCGACGCACCACGACTTCGCGCCGGAAATCGATGAAGTGGCGAAGGGCCTGCTTCAGGGACAGGAGCTGCGGGCGCCCGTTCACCAGCGCCAGAAGGTTGACGCCGAAGGTCGACTGCAGGGGTGTCTGCTTGTAGAGCTGGTTCAGGACCACCTCTTTCTGTGCGTCTCGACGCAGTTCGATCAGAATCCGCATTCCCTGGAGGTTGGATTCGTCGCGAAGGTCGGTGACGCCGTCGATCCGGCCATCGCGGACCAGATCGGCGATCCGCTCGAGCAGCGAGGACTTGTTCACGAGGAACGGAATCTCGGTGACCACGATGCGCGGTCCCCGGTTCGATTCCTCGAAGCTCGCCCGAGCGCGGACCGTGATCAGCCCGCGCCCCGTCGCATAGGCGCTGCGGATGCCCTCGTCGCCGCAGATGATGGCTCCGGTGGGGAAGTCCGGACCCGGCATCTTCTCGAGCAGCTCGTCCAGGGTGCAATCGGGATCACGCGCCTCGACGATTATGGCATCCACAAGCTCGCGCAGATTGTGGGGCGGAATGTTCGTCGCCATCCCCACCGCAATGCCGGAGGAACCATTCGCCAGCAGGTTGGGGAAACGCGTGGGCAGGACCAGCGGCTCGAGCACGCCGCCATCGAAGTTCGGCTGGAAGTCCACGGTCTCGCGTCCGATATCCCGCAGCATCTCCTCCGCCACTGGGTCGAGTCGCGCCTCGGTGTACCGGTAAGCCGCAGCGGAATCTCCGTCGATGGATCCAAAATTTCCCTGACCGTCGACGAGCGGGTACCGCAGCGAGAAATCCTGGGCCATTCGAACCATCGAGTCGTAGACCGCCGTGTCGCCATGGGGGTGATAGTGCTTGAGCACCTCGCCCACGACACCGGCGGACTTCGAGTAGCCGCGGGTGGATAGCAGTCCCTCCTGGTGCATCGCGTACAGGATGCGGCGATGCACTGGCTTGAGGCCGTCGCGTACGTCGGGGAGCGCGCGGCTGATGATGACCGACATCGAGTAGTCGAGGAACGATCGACGGACCTCGTCTTCGATGTTGACCGGCGTGTGGTCGGAATCCGGAGGCGGGGAGCCTCCGTTGCCGGAGGGAGGCTCGATACGTTCGTCGGTTCCGTTGGACAGGACGCTGCTCTCGATGCGGTTTAGATATCGAGGTTCTGGACGTCGAGCGCGTTCTTCTCGATGAATTCGCGGCGCGGTTCGACATCGTCGCCCATCAGGGTCGTGAACGCATCGTCCGCCTCGACT
>JACZXC010000304.1 GCA_022571825.1 Myxococcales bacterium
TTGTTTAGCTCCATGACTAGCGACTCCGTCTCGGTCTTGAGGTCAGCCCGCACGATCGCCGCGCGATTGAACTCGAAGAAGTGGGAGTCCTCTTCCTTCTCGCGCTCGGTCAGCAACTTGTCGCCGCACTCGGTTTCCCATTGAACCAGCCAGGGATCGAGCGCTTCGTCCAGGTACGATTGATTCTCCTGCTCCAAGCTGGCATACGCCGTCCGCGTCGGGTCGCCCAGCTTGTGCGGCGGGACGCCCAGCACGTTCGCAATCTCCCGAATCTCGAACTCGCGCACCTCGGTGACGGCCAGTGCCACGTCGACTCGTGCCAGATCGCGCGCTCGCGCCAGGCGTCGGGCAATCGGGAAGCGCTGCGCGAGGCCCACGCTGGCCCCGCGCTCCCCTTCGTTCTGGAAGGCGAAGTCGTCCACGACCGAGAGGCTCAGCTCGGGATTGGGCCAGAGGCCGGCTTGCACGAGTCGACCCCGCGCAATCTCGATCACCGCGTAGGCGGCACGCAGGTCCGGGTTCGTGCGAAGTGCCTCCTCGGCGGCGGCTGCCGGTGTGAGCCCGTCGCCCGGCCCCTCCAGCGCAGCGGCACTCATCGCATGAACGACCAGCGCCAGAAAGCATCCGAACTGTCGCGCGGCCGCGTATTTTGAAACCATCCACGCCTCCGAAAGTCGAAGGGTTGCGTGCTTTCGGGCGCGCCGGGTGCCGGGTCGGGCTGCAGCCGTTAGCGCAGGAATCCCCGACCGCGGAGCTGGCGGCCCGTCTCGAGCGAGAGGCGTGGGTTTAGAGCAGGAAGCTGGCGTTCTGAAGGATCCGGTCGAGTTGCCTGGGTGGCGACCGGAGGGACCTCCGCGCAGAAGGCGCGGCGATCAGCGCACCGGCGGCCCGCAGGTTGATCGAAGCGGGGAGCGCAAGCTGGGACGGTGGCTCGAGCATGGGTGAAACCGAGACCAGCGTCCGCGCCATCAGGTCGCAGTGGTCCTCGCCCGATCCGGTATCTTGGTCGTGGGAATGGGGTACACCGGCGCCTCGATGGGTTCCGGTGGGGTCGGCATCGACGGGCTGCGCGTGGTGGTGCTCGCCGCCGGGTCTATCTCCGTCTGGAAGGGTGCCGGCGAGAGCCAGTCCGCAGACGGCTGACTGGAGCCCGATGAAGAGCGCGGCCGCCGTGGCTGAAAGCTTCATCGTCTCTCCAAGCTAGCCGACGGGCGGCGGCTCTGCGAGCAAAGCGCTCGCCGGGCCTGATCGGTCCAACCCCCCCTCGGCTTGAGGCGCATCCCTGTCGTACCGACGGGCCCCACCCGCTCGGCCAGGCCCCGGATGTCGTCCTCGCTGTAGGGCGACACCCAGTCGTGCCGATGGAAGGGATCGACAGCTGGCTGCCTACCCTGTCGGACCGGATCAGACGCGCCCGCGCGACTCGCCGATCACCAGAGCCCGCGCGATGAGATGTGCGATGCGCAGGGGTTCAGGCAATCGCGATTTCCGAAGAGTGGCCCGGACGATCTGCGTCGCGCCCGCCAGATCGATGCCGGCATGGCAGAGAAACAGGCCTTCTCCGATCCGGTGGGCGCGAGGCCCACCGGTGGCGATCGAAAGCCGCTCGCGCAAGCCCGCTGCCTCCAGCGCGTCGGCGAGATCGGAGGTCGCCGGATCGCGCCGGGTGACGGTGAGCACAGGAACGCCGAGACGACGGCAGAGCGACACGATGTCGATGATTCCGAGGCCCGCGATCGTGATGCCGCCGAGGACGATCGCCTGGAGGGACGCGAATACGCGCAGCCCCGAGATCCAATCCGCCAGGAAGACCGTCGCGCCGTCGCCATCGACCGGGAACCTGCCGATCGCGACGCCCTCGACGAGATCCGCCCCCTCCATCATGACGCCGACGATCGGGACTGGGTCTCGCTGGCTCTTGTCGAAGGGTGCATCGTCGATTCCGAGAACGTGCGGGCGGGTCGCTCCCGACACGCGCTTCAGACGCCGGCGGTTTCGGATCCGAGGCTCACGGCTTGCCGACCTCGCGACGAGACAGCACCCCCGCCGCGGAGAGCGCCTCGATGCGCGCGGGGTCGTAGCCGAGGAGGTCGCCCAGCACTTCGTCGTTGTGCTCGCCGAGCTGCGGTGCGGGCCCGCGAACTCGGTTCTCTGCGTCGGAAAAACGCGCGGCCGGCCGCACCACGGCACGGGATCCGCCCCGTCGGTCATCGACCTGGTGCAGTAGATCCCGTTCCCGGGCCAGCGGACCGCTCAGCGCCTCGGGCAGGGAGACCACGGGCGCGCAGGCGACCCCCGCGGCGGCGAGCAGATCGAGCAGGGCCTCCGGCCCCGGCTGTGCCGCCATCCATTGTGCGATGGCCCGATGCCGCAGGCGCGCCTTCTCGGCCAGGGGCGCACCGCGCGGCGCGGGATCGGCGAGCTCGGGGTCCGCCTCGGTCAGCAGCCGCCAGAGGTGCTGGGCGGGACCCGCAGTGGCGATCACGCCGTTTGGGCCGGCGTCGTAGATCGGATTCATCACGAGGTCGTTGGGCGGGTCGAGCAGCGCGCTCCCGACTTCGCTGTAGCTCGTGAGGACGGCGTCGAACATGGGCACTTCAATCTGTTGGCCTCGGCCGGTGGCTTCCGCGACCCGCAGCGCCGACAGCAGCGCGATGGCTCCGTGGAGCGATGTGATCGTGTCGGCGTGGGCTGCGTTGATCTGGGTCACCGGCTGGTCGGCGTAGGCTCCCTGGTCGGCGAGGATACCCGTCACCGCATGTACGATCGGCGCGTAGGCTCGGCGGTCGCGCCAGGACGAGACTGTGCCGAAGCCGTTCAAGGAGACGAGGGTGGTCCGGGGGTTCGCCTCCCGGATCGTCTTCCAGTCGAGACCGAGACTGTCCAGCACTCCGGGACGGAAGTTTTCGATCACCGCATCCGAGATGCCAACCAGATCGAGCACCAGTTCGGTGGCGCCCGGCTTGCGCAGGTCGATTCCCACGCAGCGTTTTCCGACGTTGGCAAAGGTGTAGAGCGCCGACATCCCGCGATCGTGCTTGGGTGCGATCAATCGGCTCAGGTCGCCCTCGGGCGGCTCTACCTTGATGACGTCGGCGCCGAGATCCGCCAGCAGTCGCCCGAGATACGGACCCGCGATCACCCGCGAGAGATCCAACACGCGCACACCGGTCAGGGGACCCGACGCGAAATCCGATGGTTGCGTCATGGCGCAGATTCTATCCCCACGGCGGGATTCGGCGATCCGCTAGCCGCCGATGCGGGCTTCGGATCGGGGCTAGCTGTAGCGGGCGTCCTTGCCCTTGGAAACACCGTGTGACTTCACAGCGTCCCGCAGGTCGCCGAGGAACGCGTCGGCGACCTCCGCGTGAGCCGGCGACACCATGATATGGAGCGCGTCCGGGCCCGTCTGTCGATCCAGGTGCCAGCCGCGGTCATCCATGATATCGCCGACGGCGAAGATATCGATCGACTCCGAACCGAAACACAAGACGCTCATGACTGGATCACCCCAGACACGAAGCTCGGGAATGGCGTCGATCGCCTCGCGAAGTCGGCGGGTCGTGTCGCCGATGCTCGCGGCCAGCCTCACGTAGCCCTCCTCGCCCAGGAAGTTCATCACCGCCCAGGAAGCGGCGATCGGTGCCGCCGGACGGGCTCCGGCCATAGCGAAGGAGCCGTAGCTGCCGCCGGGCCAATCCTTGTAGATGAACAGTTGGTACTTGTTCAGGTGGTCGCGATCGCGATGCACGATGACCGAGGCGCCCTTGGTGCAGTAGCCGTACTTATGAACGTCTGCCGACATCGTGGTCACCCCGGGCACGCGAAAGTCGAAGGGTGGAACCGGCTCGCCCAGGCGCTCCAGGAAGGGAAGCAGAAACCCGCCGAGACACGAGTCGGTGTGGAAGGAGACCTGGCGCTCGCCGGCCAGGGCCGCCAGCTCGGGAATCGGGTCCACGACGCCGAAGGGGTAGTTGGGCGCCGATCCCACCACCAGGGCGGTAGCGTCGCCGATGAGCTTCGCGGCGGCCGCGACGTCGGCGCGGTAGTTTTCGTCCAAGGGGATCGCCTTGAACGTCAGTCCCAGATAGAGCGCGGCCTTGGCGAAAGCCGGATGCGCCGATCGGGGCACCACCATTTCGGGACGCTCGATGCCTTTTTCCGCCCGGGCGCGGTCGCGGGCGGTCTTGACCGCCATCAGGATGCTCTCGGTGCCGCCGACGGTGAGGCTGCCGATCGCGTCCTCGGGCGCGTTCATCATCTCCAGCAGCATGGCGATCAGGTCGGCCTCGTAGCCGGCAAGGCTGGGGAAGGAGAGGTTGCCGAAGAGCGCGT
>JACZXC010000305.1 GCA_022571825.1 Myxococcales bacterium
CCGGCGACCACTCGGTTTCTGTGAGCTCGGCCACGAAGGGATTGGGCCAATCGCGTTTGATTTGGGAGCGGGCCCGGTCGGCGAGGGGGCCGGTTTCCCGGAGTTCGCAGAACGCCGCGATTCGTTCGATCTCGCCGCCCGGGTCTTCGAGCAGGCGCTCGAATCGGACCTCGAGCCAGGTGTTCTCGGGAAGCTGCTCCACTCCATCCTGGGCGATCTCGGTGAGCCCCTGCCACTGGTAGGCCGCGATCTCCGCCGGCGGATGCGATGCGACGAATTCCTGAAGCCCGGGCACCCGGGGTCCCCACATCGAGAGCCGCCCGTGTTGTTGCATGTGCCAGCGATTTCTCAGGAATCGCAACGCCAGCCAGGGCAGCGTCCGCAGCTGAAAGTGCTCGCGCCCCCGGCCCAGCGATGCGCTCAGGGCGGGGCCCTTGCGATCCCACCAGAATGCGATCTCGGGTATCACCTGCTCTGGATCGCGCACCACGTGAATGATCTTCGCGTCGGGAACGATGCGGTGTACGAAGGCCAGACGCAGGGCGTGGTAAGCTAGATCGTCGAGGTAGCGACTCTTGCCGGCTCGCGAAAGCGCCCGCTCGCAGGCACGCAGGATGTCGTGTCGGACCGCGTCGGTGGCCTCCTCGGCCGTTCGGCGGTCGTCCGGTCGTTCTCGGGTCCCAATGTTCCAGATCGGGAGAGGCTCGGACAGCAGGTGAACCTCGGGGGCGTGCCGGAGCACATGGGCGACGCAGCTCTTTCCCGAGCGCGGCGTCCCCGTTATCAGGATTGGACGATCCAGCGCGGGGACGCAACGTCGGGATGCGTATCGGTCCCTCCCGAACACGAGAAGCGAGCATATCGAGTTGCCTGGCCGCTGACAAAGCGACGCGCCGGCGGTCGGGAGCCCGGGCCTGAACGGCTGGCTCCACCGTGAGCGAGCCGATTCCGCCCTTGGCGGCGCGGTACGTTCGAGGCACCCTGTACCTCGGCATCGCCAACTGGGTCAGCTACGCGATCAACTTCGCCGTGACCCTGGCGATCGCGCGCCTGCTGGGCCCCACCAGCTTCGGGCTCTACGCCTTCGTGGTCGCGGTCAACGAGTTCATCAATGTCGTCAACGGCCTGGCGGTCGCCCCGGCCCTGGTCCAATCGCGTGAGGAGTCGGACAGCCGCTACGACACCGCGTACGCGATGTCCTTTGGCCAGGGCGTCTTGGGACTGCTGATCGCGTTGGCTGTGGCGCCGGTCCTGTGGACCTACCGTTCGGTGGACGCGGCCTGGTTCGTCGTCCTTCTCGGCGTGGTTCGAATTTTCAAGCTCCTTGCCGATGTCGCGTTCGCGAAGCTGGACCGGGCCCTCCGCTACGGAGCCATTGCGACGATTCACCTGACCACCCGGAACCTGCCCAACTTCATCGGCTTGGGTCTCGCCTGGACCGGCTACGGGCCCTGGAGCCTGATCATTCGCGACCTCTTCTTCGCCCTGTTTCCCTTCCTTATGAGCCATGCCTGGTCCGGGTACCGCTTTCGCGGTCGCGTGAAACGCCGGGCCTTCCGGTCCATCATGTCCTACTCGGGGCCCATGTTCGTCGCCCGAACCGTCGACACGTTTCTCGAGCGGTTCGACCGTCTCGCCGTGGGATGGTTGTTCGGCAACACGGCGGTCGGCCTCTATCATCAGGCCCGGTTTCTCGCCGAGACGGGAACCCTGGCGGCCAGGCCGCTGAACCAGCCGGCTTTCAACCTCTACGCTCGCCTGCGAGACGACCCGGTACGCCTGGCGCGCGCCTACTCGATCGTGAACTACTTCCTGATACGGGTCGTGTTCGCCGGGGTCGCGGTGCTCCTGATCTATCCGGAGCCCGTGGTCCTCCTGCTCCTCGGTCCCGATTGGATCCAAGCCGCTCCGATCCTGCAATGCCTGGGGATCTACGCGGGTCTGCTTCCGCTCTTCGACAACATGCGGACGCTTCTGTATGCGCGCGGTCATGTGATAACCAACGTTCGTCTTCGTCTGGCGCAACTCGCAGTGTTCCTCCCGGGTATATTCATCGCCAGCACCATCGGAAGCCTCAACGGCGTGGCCCTGAGCCTGTTCGCCGCCATCGTCGTGGGTGTCTCGCTTGCCTGGTTCTACAACCGAGAAATCCTCCGGGGCAACGCTTGGCGGCTCTACGCGACCCCCGTTCTGGCGCTGGTGCTGAGCGTCGCGTTCTTCGCGGGGGCGGATGGCGCCGGATGGATGCTCGATTGGCCCGGCTGGCTGCTGCCCTTTCTGCCGGCGATCGGATTCTGGCTGCTGGTGGTGCTGCTCGATCGAAAGAGCCTGGTTCACGAGCTTCGCTATCTGCGCCAGCAGTTTCGGGTGGGCGGGAACCAGCGAGAAGGGGCATCGCCGGCCTCCTAGCAGCGGTCTCAGCGACAGCGTTCAGCGAGCGCGAGGCCCGGCTGGGCTAGCGCCGACCGTCACCCGCGGGATGGCGGGTCTCCGGAGGGGACCCGCGACGTCGCGCGCGGAGCGCTTCCGCCAGGACGGGCACGATCTCTCGCACCCGGTCGATTTCGGAGTATCCGGACCGCTCGCAACGACGGCGACCGGCTTCCGCGATCCGCTGGCGCTCTTGCGGGTTCCCCAGATAGTGCCGGCACTTCGCGAGAAGCTCGTCCTCGGAACCGAAGAACTCGGCTTCCACGCCCTCTTCGAAGAGCGCGGTGACCACGTCGTTGCGCTCGTGGAGCATGAACGCGCCGAGGGCGGGGATCTGGAAGGTTCGCGTCGCCGTGTGGCTGCGGTTCTGCTTGGAGACGATGCCGAGATTGATGTCGAAGGACAGGGCGGTGCGGGCGTACTCCGGACCCCACACCGGCCGAAGCTGACAGGCGGCGGCGAGCTCGCTCTTCGCGCGCGCCTTCTCCCAGCCGCGACCGAAGATCTTGAGTCCCACCCCGCTTCGGACCAGGTGGAGCAAGAGGTGCTCGGTAGTGGGTTCCCAGTGGCCGATGAATCCCACCGGAGCACCCAGGCTTTCCCGCTTCTCCGCCGTCAGCGCGGCCGGGGGCGTCATCGCGGGACTTGCGGCGAGCTCCATGTGGCAGACTCGGGGGAAGCCCGCCTCTCGAAGCTCCCGCACGTTGTGGAGATTGGAGGTGATCTGCAGGTCGTACAGGCGCATGGCGCGGCGGAGGTAGCGCCAGTGGATGCGGAGGGCGGGGCTGAGCCCCCGGAAATCGTCCGTGTTGTGGTGGACCAGCAGTGGCGAGGGATCCCGTCGCAAGGCGCGCAAGGTCTCCGGGAAGATATAGACGCCCTTCTCGATCCAGATCAGCTCGGGCCGGAAGCGGCGGGCCCGGTGCAGGAGCTCACGATTGAACGCGAACACCGGAGGTGTCCGGAGACTGTAGAAGCCGAGTCGCCGGAGCGTCGCGGGGAGATTCTTCAGGAATTGGTTCCGATCGACGACCTCCAGCGGGAACCCGAGCTCGAGGAAGGCGTCCCTTCGGGCGAACGTGGTCTCAAAGGGTTCGATCTCCCCGACGAAGAGGATGCGGAACGATTCCATCGGGAGCTCTCCTGGAGCCCGCATCGTGGCGCGCGTCCATCGAAGAAGCCGGACGTTAGCGCACCGGTGCGGGGGCGATGCACCCGACCCGGGACGGTCGCGCTGTCCGGCCCCTGGGCTGTCCGGCAACCAGGACGCAAGAGGCGCGGTGCGGGCCGCGCTTGAACCTCGGCCGATCGCGGCCGACAATGAGGGGGGGCGGAGGAGGCTCGCTTGGGTGGAAACCAGAAAGCCGTGTGGCTCGCGGCGGGACTCCTGGCCGGGTTGAGCGCCGGAGGCGTCTCGGCGGCCGGGATCGATTCCCAGGAGCTGCGTCTCGCCTATCTCGATCCGGGGGCGGGGAGCTTCATCCTCCAGGCCCTGGTGGCCACCATCGCCGGCGCGATCGTCGCCATCAACGCCTATTGGACCCGGATCAAACGACTGCTGGGCTTTTCCGAGAAAGGCGACGGAAAGGCGACGTCCAGCAACGGGTCCGATGATCACGGATCCACGTGATTCCGCGACGGGGTCGCTGACATGGACAGACGTTCGACGCGGTCGGTATTGGCCGGTGCCGCGGGTGTGGCGTTGGCCAGCGGCGGCGCGATCGGCGTGGGCTTGGCCGCCTGGATCGCCCGGCTCAACGGCTGGAGCTTCGGGGGCGACGCTGCGCTGATCGCCGTCTATCTGGGCGCCCTGTACACCGGAGTGATTGGATGCGGACTCGTTGGCAGCGCCCTGTTCCTGCTGGCCCTGGGCGCGCGCCCCGGGCCGCGGG
>JACZXC010000306.1 GCA_022571825.1 Myxococcales bacterium
CGCCCGGGGGGGGATGTCCACGCCGCCGGGCTGGAGCTGCGCGAGTGTGGAAACCGGGATCATCCCCCGCGTGTCGAGCAACCAGTCGGCGGGATCGCCGGGTTCGATCGGTTCGATTTTCATCTCGATGCGCAGCTCGGACTCGGGAACGGTGATCACGCCGGCTTTCAGGCGCCAGGTGTCCGTGTCCACGACATAGGTGACGATCGCGTCTCCGGCCCGGCCCAGGAGGATGAGTTGCGATTCCTCGGAACTCTCAATCGCGGCTGACCAAGTGATCGCGTCGGAGAAGGGCGTGAGGTGGGTCGGGGCGCCGGGATCATCGAACACGAGCGACAACTGCGGGAACAGGATCGGCGGCAATGAATCCGTGATGAGGTCTGCAACAGAGCGATTCCCATCGACGAACCGAGCGTAGCGATCGCCGCGACTCTTGTGGATGACACGGAGTTCACCCTCGCGCATCAGGGCGCGGATCGGGCCGAGGGTGAGCATCACCGATCCGGTCGCGGCGTCGGCCCGCACGGTCGCGGTTTCGGCGCGTTGACGGTAGGTTGAGACGGCGCTGAGCGTGATCCGGTCCGCGATCGGGGCGGCGCGGTAGGCAGAGGTGATGCGACGGAAGACCTCGTCCGGGTCGAGCGCCGGTTGCGCGTCGGGCGCCGGCTCGTCGGGTTGTTGCGCCCGGCAAGGCGTTGCGACACAACCAAGAATCAACAGGATCGCCAGCATCGCAGCCGGAAGGGCGCGCTTGTGGAACGGCAGCGGGCGGTGCTTGAACACGATGCGCACCCGGTCGCCGTATTCCTTCTCGATCTTTTGCAGCGTCGGTGTCACGCGGCCGCAGAAGGGACACTGGAAATCGCTGAACTCCACGATCGAAACCTTCGCCGATTTCAACCCGCGCGTCGGCGCACCCTCCGTATTGACGGAATAGCGACGATTGGGGTCGGGACGCTGTCGCGGACGGTTGGCCCGGCCGGTGTTCGCATTGGCAACGGTGGGAAGGGATCCCAGGCTGGAGCGGAGGGCGGCCAGCTCGCTGCTGGCCTGGCTCAGCGAGGATCGGATCACCCAGGCCCCACCCAGGACCGAGGCGCCCAGGATCACCGCGGAAATCAGCGTCAGGATGCCGGTCTTTTCGCTCAATGCAGATTCTCCTTCGCCGCTCACCAGCGAATCGGCACCAGGTCGGGCATGAGGATAACGAGTAGGGCGCCGGCCGCGATGGCCGGGGCGAAGCCAAAGGGCGCGTTCCAACGACGGGTGACCAATCCCCAGCCGACGCCCAGCAACAGGCCGGCGGCGCACGCGGCCAGGATGGTCTGGAGCACCCCCAAGGGCCCCAACACGGCACCGATCATGGCCAGCAGCTTCACATCGCCAAATCCCACGCCCGGGAACCAGACCCAGTAGTCGAGGCTCCCCGGCCTGGGCCGCTCCTGCCCCTCCCCGGGCCAGTGGTCAAAGCGACGACCCATCGCCGCGGTCACCCGGGCGTGAAGGAATCCGACCGACCAGAAAAGGCCGCCTCCGAGCAGCGCGCCGAGGGTCGAACGCATCCATGCGCTCGACAGCGACGCGCCCTCCAGGGTGTGAACGATCGGGACCAGGGCCACGGCCAGCAACCCGCCGCCGATGGAGATCTCGTCCGGAATGATTCGGGTGTCGAAGTCGATGGCCGCCACCACGACCAGGGCGGCGGCGAACGCGAACAACACCAGCGTGATGGCGGTGGCGCCGTGACGCAGCGCGATGCCGACGAAGAGCAGGCCCGTCAGGATCTCGATGGCGGGGTAGCGCAGAGAGATGGGTTCCCGACAGTGCCGGCAGCGTCCCCGCAGCCACAGGTACGAGAGCACGGGTACGTTGTCGCGAGGCGCCACCGGGCGGCCGCAGCGGGGACAGTGCGACCCCGGGCGCATCAGCGACTCGTCCCGGGGCAGGCGATGGATCACCACGTTCAGAAACGATCCCACGATCAGCCCGAGGACCAGAACCCAGGCGCCGAGGAGCGCCGGCGAGAGGTGAGCCGACCAATTCACGGGCAGAGGCTAGCAGTCGCGCCGGACGGGCTCAGCGGAAGTCACGTCGCCCAAAGAGCGCGGTGGCGGCCACGAGCAGAATCGCGACATACCCGCCCCCGTAGAGAAGGGGCAGCCACAGGTCCGATGCCACCACCGGAAGCCCGTGGGCGGCTTCGATGCTGAGATTGAAGCTCTCGAGGTCCGGGAGCACGCGGTGCAGCAGCGCCGTCAAACGCTGGACGGTTTCGAGGTCCGAAGCCGCGCCCAGATCCCGAAGATCGCGGGTCAGGTGACCGACGAACCAGAGTCCGCCGGAGAAGAACGAGGCCAGCATCGGAGTCGTGAAGGAAGAGAAGAGCGTGGCGAGCGCGACCACCAGGGCGAGTTCGATCCCCGTGAGGAAGAAAGCGGCCGCGTGGGTAGGAGTCAGGGGCGCGCCGGTGGCCAGGGAAACGCCGGCGAATGCCATGACCATGACCGCCATCTGCATCCAGATGGTCAGAACCAGGCCGAGGTACTTTCCGAGCAGGAACTCGGTCCGGGACAAGGGCTTCGAAAGGATCGTATACACGGTGCGGCGGTCGACCTCCTTGTGGATCAGATTCACGCCGACGAAGATCGCGATGGCCACGCTAAACAGCCGAATCGCCGCGAGTCCAATGTCCTGCAGGATCCGCTCGCTCTCCACGTAGGAGAGGCTGGAAAGAAGCGCGCCGGCCAGAATCAGCGCGATGGCGAAGAAGAGCAGGACGTAGAGCAGCTTGTTGCGAATCGCCTCGCGGACCGTATTGGTCGCAATCGTCCAGATGAGCGCCGGCGAGATCATCGCTCTCGCTCCTTCTCATCGGCGCGATCTTGCTCCACGGCGGACAGGAAGATCGACTCCAGCGATACCCGGTGGGGCGTCACGGAGAGCACCTGTCCACCGGCCTCGAGAATCGCGCCGAGCATTGGATTCACGTTCTTGTCGGCCGTGCGCACCTCGATGCGGTCGCCGTGACCGCGGAGCGACGCCCCGAATTTCTCCTCGAGCTGTACACCGGTCTCGGGCCGGAGCCCCGCCACGACCACATCGGATTCCCGTTGGTCGCCTTCGAGGAAGTCCTCGATGGCCCCTTCGTAGGTGATCCGGCCGCTGACGATGATGGCGACCCGGTCGCAGACCATCTCGACGTCCGACAGGATGTGCGTATTCATGAAGACGGTTTTTCCCTCGGCCCGCAGACGCAGGATGAGATCGCGGATCTCCTTGCGACCAATCGGATCGAGGCCACTCATGGGCTCGTCCAGGAACACGACGCTGGGGTCGTGGACCAGCGCCTGGGCAATGCCCACGCGCTGCAACATGCCCTTCGAGTAGGTCCGAAGCCGGGCGTTGGCGGCTGAAGAGAGTCCCACCCAGCCGAGGAGCAGGGCCACCCGATCCGCGCGCTGGGCTCTCGGGAGCCCGGAAAGCTTGGCATAGAAGGTCAGGATCTCGCGCCCCGTCAGATAGTCGTAGAAATACGGGTTCTCGGGCAGGAATCCGATGTGCCGCCGGAACTCGGTCTCGTGGACGTCGCACCCGAGGATGGTGGCTTCGCCTGCGGTCGCGCGAATCAGCCCCATCAGCACCTTGAGCAGCGTGGTCTTGCCGGCGCCGTTGGGCCCGACGAATCCGAAGATCTCGCCTTCGCACACGCTGAACGAGATGCCGTGCAAAACCCGCTTCCGGCGCAGGCCGAAGCCGGGGCGGAAGTCCTTGACAATGTTCGCGACGCGGATGACCTCGCGGGACTCGCGGCTCATGTGCGCCCCTTCACGACAGGGTCTTCTCGATCTTCCCTCGGCGACGCTTTCCGCAGCTCCCGCCAGTGCTTCTGGCGCAGGCGATCGGTCGGGTGGACATGAAGCTGGTACCGCTTCCGGTAGAACGAAGAGATGATCTCGGCGGTCTCCTGGTTCAGGCGCCACCGAAAACCGTCCAGCTGGGGATGCGCCGGGGGCAGGCCCCGCAGGACCGGATTCGGGCCCGCGACGAGATCCTCCACCCGCGCGATGTCTCGACCGAATCGCCGCTCGAACGCGTCGCGCGCCGCATCCAGGAAGCGTGCCGCCCGCTCGGTCTGAATCTCGTCCAGGGCCTTCTGGTACTCGGCCCGGGAGTACTCGTCCTCGGCGGATCGATCCAGTTCCCGGAGGAAGGTGGCCGCCGTTTCCAGTCCGCCCCCCGATGACCGAAGCCGCGCCACCAGGGGTCCGAGATACCGCGGTGCACCGCTCAGGGGGATCGCCGCCTCGAGGACGTCGG
>JACZXC010000022.1 GCA_022571825.1 Myxococcales bacterium
TGGCACCTCGATGTCGGCTCGTCACATCCTGGGGCTGAAGCAGGTCCCAAGGGTTCGGCTGTTCGCCGATTAAAGTGGCACGCGAGCTGGGTTTAGAACGTCGTGAGACAGTTCGGTCCCTATCCGCTGTGGGCGTTGGAGATTTGAGGGAATCTGTCCCTAGTACGAGAGGACCGGGATGGACGCACCAATGGTGTACCGGTTGTCGCGCCAGCGGCATCGCCGGGTAGCTAAGTGCGGACGGGATAACCGCTGAAAGCATCTAAGCGGGAAGCCCATCCCAAGATGAGATCTCCCCGGGACTTCGGTCCCCTGAAGGGCCGTCCGAGACGAGGACGTTGATAGGCCGGAGG
This sequence comes from Myxococcales bacterium, assembly GCA_022571825.1. Lineage (GTDB taxonomy): Bacteria > Myxococcota_A > UBA9160 > UBA9160 > SMWR01 > JACZXC01. The sequence continues at coordinate 354 of JACZXC010000022.1, forward strand.
TGGAAGCACGGCAACGTGTGGAGCTGACCGGTACTAATCGCCCGTGAGGCTTGACCACTCGCAGCGCGCATTGACGCATTGCCCTTGGGCCCGGAAAGATATTCGGTCGTCGAGACCGCTCGCAAATGAAACTGTTTTCCCACCGTCCATAGAGTGGGGGCCACACCCGTTCCCATTCCGAACACGGAAGTTAAGCCCCGCTTCGGCGATGGTACTGCCGGGGCAACCCGGTGGAAGAGTAGCACGACGGTGGGACCTCTCAGAAGCGGCGCCGACCCCTCGAGTCGGCGCCGCTTTTCGATTTCGAGTCCCGGGCAATCCGGCTTGGACTCGAAACGGGTTCGACCTCTCGCCGTGGCTCCAGCGCGACGAGGACAGCGGGCAGCAGGAACAGCGCCGACGCCAGCGCGCAGAGGATCGCGAGGCCCGCGATCAGGCCGAAGTTCGCGACACTTTTCCAGGGAGCGAAGACGAGGGCCAGGAAGCCCAGGGTGAGTGCGGCAGAGGTGGTCACCAGCGCGTGGCCGACCTGCTGGACGGCACGTTCGATGGAACGGTCCGGTGCCATCCCGTCGCTCCGGGCGCGTCGATACTGGACCAGCAGGTGAATGGCGTCGTCGACGGCGAGGCCGAGCACGACCGTCCCGACCATGGCGCCTCCCACGTCGAGGGCGATCCCCGCGAGACCCATGAACCCCAGGGTGACGCCGACGGGGAAGAAGGTCGGCACCAGGGCCATCACGGCGAAGCGGATCGATCGGAAGAAGAGCACCAGGAACGCGAAGACGATGACACTGGCCACGGCGAAACTGACGAGCTGTGTCTGGCGAATCTCGTCCACCATCACCCCCACGACCTGTAGCGGGCCGGTCACTTGCGCCGTCCAGCCCGACGGAAGCTGTGAACCGATCAGGCTGTCGACCTCCGCGAGCAGTTGGCGAAGCCGGTCCTGGGGCGGCTTCGCAGACGTCACGCTCACCCGCAGGCCGCCTCTGCGCTCGTCCACGAAGAGCGCGAAGCCCCCGGGTTCCTCCGCGCGCATGAAGCGGAACAGAGCGGCGGTGCGCGCAGCGGCTCCGGCCGAATTCAGATCGAGTTCGGCGCGGTATAGAAGACGGTTGAGCGTGCGCGTGGGGCTGAGGATGGAGATCGACGGCCCGAGTCCCTCGATCGCGGAGAGTCCATCCTGTAGGCGTGTGACGGTGGCCAGCACCGAGGGCGAACTGAGCGCGACGCCGTCGGGGGGGTTGAGGACCAGCTCCAGGGTGTCGGGCTCCCGCAGGTTCTTGGCGACGAACTCGGCCCAGCGCACGACCTGGCTGTTCCGCCCGTAGAGGTCCTCGAAGCTGGCATCCACCCGGAGCCGGTGTAGGCCGACCGCACTCACGATGGCGATCGCGGCGGCGATGCCCAGAACCCAGCCGCCGGCGCGGCTGCGCAACCGAGCCTGGGACGCGAGCACGCGGGGCCATGCCCGAGCATCGCGAAGCCGCCGAAGCCGGGTGGGGGGCACGCGGACCAGAAGGGACGGCAGGAGCGCGAAGCAGAGGAGCAGTGCCACCGCCACGCCAAACGCAGCGGCAAGCCCGAAGCGGGCGATGCTCTCGAGACCCGAGGCGGCGAACGATCCGAAGCCGGCGGCGGTGGTCAGGGTCGTCATTGCGCAGGCGGGGCCGACCTCGCCGCATGCCTGGAGCAGGATCTGTTCGCGCTGGGTTCGCGTCGCAGCCGACGCGAGCCGCGGGTGTAAGGCGTAGGCGGAGAGCACATGGATCGCGTCGCAGACGCCGATCACGAGAACCAGCGGAGCCAGGGCCTGGGTCAGGCTGTTCTGGGCCCAGCCGAGCCACCCGAGTAGACCGAAGGTCCAGAGCACGCCGAGGCCGACGACCCCGAGGCATAGCACGGCGACGATCCAGGCTCGGAACAAGAGGAAGATCACGAGGGCGACCAGACCCACCATCAGCGGGACGACGCGGGCGGCGGCGGCCTGCAGTTCGGCTCCCGCCACCACGAACTCGATGGGTCCCCCGACCAGGTGGAAGCGAAATCCCTGAGCCTCGAATGGGGCCAGGGCCTCTTGCAGCGCGGCGACCACGCGCTTCGCGACGTCGCCGGACGAGCTCTCGAGGTGCGCGAGCACAGCTCCGCTGGTGGCGTCCGCCGACACGATCTGCCCGACCCAGAGGGAGTCGCGCACGGCGCGGGCGGCCAGTGCATCGATGTCCGGAGCCGGCTTGCCATCGGGCGCGAGCCGGCGTAGCCGGGGCAGGCCAATCGTCTGAGGTGCCAACAGCGGGGTGGTGGCGGGACCATCCACCCGTTGGACGCCGGGCACGCGCGCCAACGCCGCGGCCACGCTATGGGCCATGGCGAGGGAGTTGGGGTCGAAGACGTGGTCGCAGGGGGCCGACTCCCGGCAGCTCCAGACCGCCGCGATCGGGATTCCCCCCACGAACTGGTCGGCGAAGCGATCGAGCTGGGCGACGGCCGAGTGGTCGGGACCCAGGAAGGCTCGGTAGCCGACGTCGGTTTCCAGGCGCGGAAGTCCCAGCGCCATCAGCCCGGTCACGATGGCTGCGCAGCCCCACGCGAGAATCGGGTACCGAAGTGAACACCGGGCGAGTTCGACCAATGCGACGGTCCTCAGAGGTGCCGGTCCGGGCGCGGGTTCTCGCCCTCTTTGTTGGCGCGCTGCGGGATTGCTTCCGAGGAGGGGGCGCGATCGAGCGTTCCCCGCGCCTCGAGGGCGTCGATGATACTGCGGCCCGCGAGCTCGTGACCGAGCGCATTCGGATGGAGGGCGTTGACGGCGATGCGCCGGCCCCGGCGTTTCGCTTTCTGGTAGACCGGGAGCAGGTCGAGGCTGGGCAGCGATGCGGCGTGGGCCGCCGCCGCGACGCGTTCGTGGACGCCAAGGAGGGGATAATCTCCAAGGTCCGCGAGGATCGGGAACGTGACCACCAGCACTTCGAAGTCGTTTTGGCGTCCCAGGGCCGCGAGCTCCGCGAATCCGGTCTCGACCCGGTGCCAGAGGGTGGGATCGGCGTGGAGGCGAGCGAAATAGTCGGCGGTGGAGCCACTCCGGATCGCCAGCCACTGGCTGTCCGGACGCGGTGCGCGCGACCGCCGTCCCTCGGTTGTGGCGGACTGCCAGGCGAACGCGGCCAGGGCGAAGATCCGCAAGCGGCTCAGCAGCTGACCTCCGCGGGCGACGAGGCGCCGGCGGTAGCCCGCCTCCGCTCGGGTCAGCGAGATCTCCAGGTTCTCGAGTTCACTGCTGTACTGCTGGGGGTCGTTCAGGCAGTACTGATAGATCACCAGATCCGGCCGGTACTTGAGCGCCCGGGCTCGCAGGTTCTCGATCGACTGGGTGATGTTGTAGCCGGTCACGCCGAAATTGAGCACCTCGAACCGGACACCGGGCGCAGCCGTTGAGTTCAGCCCGCTCTCGAGTCGAGCGGGATAGCTGCTTCGGGACGGGACGCCGAATCCATAGGTGATGGAATCGCCGAGGCAGGCGATGCGGAAGACGCCGGAAGGCTTTGCCACCCGGTGCTCACGATCGCGCATTCCGTCGGTGTTGATCCGATCCTCACCATCGGGGGAACCGGGGACCAGCTCGTATCGAAGCGCGGGGTTGTCCGAGAGACGGTAGTTCGCCCGGAACACGGGGCTGACTTCCGGGCCCAGGTCGAAGGCGCGGACCGCCGCCTCGGCACCCACCAAGGCGACTGCAACGGAGATGCCGGCAAGGGCCCAGTGAGTCGCCACGCGGCTACGGCCCCGGATCCGCCGTCGGACCTCGAATCGACAGCAGGCAGAGGAGCGCCACTCCGTAGCTCGCGCTGCCTGCGAGAAGTGCGATGCCGAATCCCCAATTCATCGCCAGCAGGATTGCAAGTGCCGAGCCGAGCACGGAGGTGGCGCCGTTGATGGCCCAGCTCCAGGGAATGAGGGCCTCGGCTCGGTCTCCCAGCAGACGAACCCCCCCAGGAAAGCAGGTCCCGAGCAGAAAACCCAGGGGCGCGAGGCAGAGCACGCTCAAGCTCACTCGGGCTTCCAGCGGGAATCCGATGGCCCAGTCGAACAGGAAGCGCAGGCCCCCGGCGTACACGAGCCCGAGCCCTGCGATCAGGCCGAGCCCGAGCGGGAGTCGAGCCCGGATGGCGGAGGGTGCCAGGCGACCGCAGTAGATGCTTCCCAGGCCCCCGGCGCACAGCAGCACGAAAAGCACCACGGTCAGGGCGTAGGTCGGATGACCGAGGAACAGGATGAAGCGCTGCATCAGGACGACTTCGATCATCATGAAGCCCACGCCCAGGCAAGCGAAGTAGCCGAGCACGGGCGCCACCGAGCGCCCGGGGGCGCGCAGCCCGGGGCGCGTCACCAGCAGCGGAAATCCGATCAACAGGGCCACGAACACGGCGTCTGCCACGAAGGATCCCACCAGCAGAAACGCGCCGATGTTGGTCACGTCAGGGATCCTGTGGAAATCGCTGCGGAAGGTGTTCCAGAGATCCCCCCGCCGGACTGAGTAAAAGAAAAAGGGCCGTTCGTCCGTGGGCGGGGAGACGTCGTAAGGGTATTTCGCGTAGAAGGATTCGGGATCGAGTGTCGTGGCGAGCGCGCTGAACGTCGAATGGTCGTCGCCCCGCGGATTGAGAAGGAAGCTCCAGCCGGGCTTGCTCGCAACCATCGACTCGAGGGCATCCAGCTCCTCGCCAGTAAACGGGCTCTTCTTCAGCAGCAGCGTCGCCTGGGGGGGTCGTTCGCCGTCCTCGATCACGACGCAGTGTTGGTTGGGCGCGTTGACGCCGGTCTCGTCGAGCGCAGCACGCGCGAGCGCCACCAGTCGCAGGCTCTCGCTCGGGCGCGCTGGGAAGTACCAGCGAGTGATGCTGAGAATCCCGTCGTCCCGCAGGTGTTCGAGGTAGGTCGAGAACCCCTCGACGGTGTAGAGATTGTTCTCGGACAGCGAGAAGGCTCCCGCCGCTGTCGCCGCCCAGGTATCGACGAGGGTGAGAACGATGATGTCGAATTGCTGGGACGACCGGGCCAGGAAACTCCGACCTTCGCTGTTCACGATCCGGACGTTCTCGCGATCGTAGAGACCGCCTGCCAGACTTGCGAACCTGCGGGTGGAGAGCTCGATCACGAGCGGGTTGAGCTCCACCCCCGTGATCGTTCTCAACCCCAACCGGGCCGCCGTGGCGACCTCCATTCCGCCGCCCGGACCGATGATCAGGACGTCACCGTCGCGCCTGAGTCGCATGGCGGGACTGTGGATGCCAGTTTCCAACAGCCAATGCTGGGATGCGGGGTAGATGACGGTGGCGGCACCGGAATCGATCCGGATCTTGACTCCGTGTCCGCGTCGGCGCACCGCGGTCACCCTAGAGAAGGAGTTCCACTGCTCGAACAGCAAGCCTTCCTCCAGGCGACCCTTCGCGAAGCGCAGAACCAGCGCGGAGGTTCCCGCCGACGCCACCGATGTGGCGACGACGACCAGCAGCATCCCCGCAGGCAGGAGCTTGAAGACCCCGCGCCCGCGGCCCACGAGTACGAGCCCACTCGCACTGGCCGCTGCAGCCGCTACGAGCATCCCCTGCGGCGCACCCAACGCATCGATCACCGGGATGACCGCGACTGCGCCAAGGGACGCCCCCAGCAGATCGAAGCCGTAGAGGCGCCCGATGGCTGCGCGCCCAGCAGTCAGCAAGGCGCTCACGCAGACGCCGGACAGGACGAACGGGAGGGTTGCGGCGGCGTAGGTCCACAGCAGGTACTGAAACGTGGGGAGGTTTAGACCCCTGTAGAGATTCACTCCCGGCGGTCGGAAATGGATCAGGAACAGTGCGCATCCCAGGATCGAGAGGCCGAAGGCGGCGCCGTAGACGGCCGTGGTGCGCCCGATCCGATCCGGCGCGTGCAGAGAGGGGTGGTAGTGCACCCAGGTCGCGCCCACGCTGAAGCCCAGCAGGGCCAGCGAGATCGCCACGTATGCGAAGTGGTAGAGCAGCACCACCGAGAAGATGCGGGTGAGCAGGATCTCGTAGAGAAGGACCGAGAAGCTGATGATTCCGATCGCCGCCGAGAAGGACCAGGAGCCCCCGGCGGCCCCGCCAACCGGTCGTTCCAATCCCTCGCCTGCGGCGGACATCGAGCCATCATACCCGAGCCGCCCCGCGCCCTGGCGCGGGTCACGGGCCTCACGGTGCCCGGAACACGACGATCAGCGCATCCTCGTGCACCGGCGTGCCGAGCCTCGCCTCCAACCAGGAGCGGAGCTCGGGGTTGGCCGCGTTCCGGTACACGAAGGCTCCCGTCTGGCGGGCGGGGAGCAGCCAGTCGGCCACCCAGGCGAAGGGCTTCCAGATGAAGGTCTCCCGGTCTTCGGGTCGGCGCGGCGCCGAGACCCGCTTGTTCAGGATCACGAGATCGATGCCGCTTCGCCTCAGCCTCTCGAAGAACACACCCGGGGCGACCTTGCGACGGGCGACGCTGGTATACCAGGCAGTCGTCTCCGCCAGCAGCTCGGAGGTCATCGCGAGGTTGGTCACGTAGCCCTGAGGAATCTTCTTCCCGTGAACGGTCTGGCAGCGGTTGTATCGCGCCGCGTACGGTCCCGTGGAGGCCGGGATCTCGATGATGGAACCCGTCTGCGGATCCGCCGCGATCTGCGACAGGTACGGTGAGCAGGGGTACGGAAACTGGCGCAGCGGGGATCCATTGAATTCCAGGACTACGAATCCGAGAAAACCCGCCCAGGCGAGCAGCTGGGCGGTTGGGGACGGGAAGCGCCGAGCCACTCCCACCCACCCGTAGGCGCAGAGCGCCGCGAAGGAGAGCTGGAGCAGCACGAACATGCGGTCCGGATTTCGGAGCATGCCGAGCACCGGAAGCTTCACGAGAGCGGCATAGGGCAGCGGGACGCCCGTGTCGGACCCACCCACCGTGAGGCTTCCGCCCAACCCGAGCAGCCAGGTCGCACCCGCGAGGATCATCCACGTCTTGTGCTGTCGAACCTCCCGGAATCCGAGGACTACCAGCAAGAGCCCCGAATACCCGACGGCGGAAGGCCAGGCGAGGATCCGCTTCTCGGGTGGGCCGATCCACGTGAAGCCGAGCAGGTCGTGGCCCTCGTGGAGGTGGCGGCCGACCTTCGGATGCTCCGCGTCGGAGAAGAGCGTTGCCGAGATCAAGGGCAACGCCAGCGGAACCACGAGAATCCCGCCGGCGATTCCCGCGGTGGCGACCCGCCTCAGTCCCACGAGGAACGGGATCTCCGGCGCCCAGAGTCTCCCGCACCCGGCGAGCCCGCCCGCCAGGAGCGCGACGTAGGGGAGATAATACCAGCAGCTGACGGCGGTGAGCGCCGTGGCCATCGCCGCAACCAGGAAGTTTCTCGCGCCGCCCTCCCGATAGGTCTTCATGAAGAAGAGCGCCGTCAGGGGCAGCGACTCCATCGAGACGATGTTGATCATCGGCAGGTAGTAGTAGTGAAACGGACAGAACGAGTAGATGATCCCGGCGAGGATCGAGCCCAGCCGGCTTCTGGTCAGGTAGTGGGCGAGGAGATAGAACACCCAGGCGCTCATCCAGAAGTGCACGAGGGTGAGGACGTTGAACGCGACCACCACTCCGCCCAGGCGGCTCAGCAGCGCCCCCGGAAGCGAGTTCGCGAGGGACAGGGTGTGCATCGCCAGGGAGATGCCGGTGGGGAAGAAGAGGGTGTCGGTCCAGTAAGGAGAGGTCCCGAGATCCAGCACCGACTTTTGAACCCACCAGATGTTCCACAGGTTCGAGAAGTAGTCCGCGTGGGTGTAGAAGGACTGGTCCAGGGACACGGCGATCGGCCACGTCATCGCGCAGGTCAGGATGCCGAGGAATCCGAAGACGAGGGTGCCTCGCGCGGGAGGGGTCACGGCCCGCGCCGTCCGGAGAAGACGACCACGTCCGCGTCCTCGAAGACGGGCTCGCCGAGGGTCCGCGACAGCTCCCGGATCTGACGCGCGAGGGCCTCCGCAGGCACCTCGCGTTCCCGCAGGTATCCGCGCTGCCGATCCAGCACCAGGTCCCGACGCGCAAAGAAGAAGGGCGACCACAGAACGGGCCGCCGACCCTCGGGTGCGCGAACGGCTCTCGAGAATCGCTTATTCAAAACGACCCGATCGATTCCCCGGCTTCGCACGCGCTCCACGAGGGGAACGGAATCGCCTCGGACGAGCGCCCGATGCGCCCGGACCCAGGATCGTGACTCCTCTGCCACGTCTTTTGGTACGGCCAAGGTCGTGACGTATCCCTGGGGAATCTTCTTTCCGTGGATGGTCTGACAGAAGACGTAGCGGCCGTTCAGGTAGCTGGTGGCGTGATAGGTGGGCAGCTCGAGCAGGGTCCGCACATCCGGTGCGTTGGCGACCTCGGCCGCGTAGCGCGAGCACGCCAGGTGGAAGGTCTGCAGGGGCACGGCGCTGAGCTCGAGGGCGACGAGAGCGAGGACCAGGGCGCCCCACGGGCCTCGCCTGGACGGGTCGAGCCAGCGGCGAGACGCGTCCTTCCAGGCCGCGGCGCAGAGCACGGCGAACGCGAGCTGGGCCACCACGAAGAACCGGTTCGACATGCGCAGCATTTCCAGGACCGGCATCTGGGCGAGTAGTCCGTAGGGCAGGGGGATGCCGGTGTCCGTCCCGGCGATGCGCAGGGAGGCGCCGAGCCCGAGCAGCCAGAACACGCCCGCCGTGAGCAGCCACCCCGTGTGGGTGCGCCAGCCCCGAAGACCCGCCGCCGCAAGCAAGAGCGCGGAGTACCCGAACATCGTGGGCCAGGAGACGAGGGTCCCCTGCACGCCACCCCAGTTGAATCCCAGCAGGTCGTTTCCGGCCGGACGCCGCACGGGCGTCGCCGACCCAGTCTCGCCGAGGACTTCGGAGAGTAGCGGCCAGCCGATGGCGGCCACGACGATGGCCACCGGTATGGCGGTGCGCAGCAGCCGCCGCGCGCCGGTGATGGCGGAAGCGTGGCGCGTCCAGAGCGGCCCCGAGATCAGCAGGAGTCCGGCGAAGAGCAGCGCGTACACCAGGAAGTACTGGGAGCTCGCGGCCAGCAGCGCCACACAGGTCACCACTCCCGCGGCGTTGCGGCGGCCACCCTCGCGATGGGTCTTCAGGAAGAAGAGCGCTGCGAGGGGGAGGAACTCGAAGGTCGCCACGTTGATCTGCGGTAGGTAGAAGTAGTGAATCGGCGCGAACGAGTAGATGACGCCGGCGAGCAGCCCGCCGAACCGGCTCCCGGTCTCGTAGCGGGCGAGCGCGCCGGCCGCCCAGCCGCTCAACCAGAAGTGCGTCCACAGCAGCAGGTTGTAGGCGGTGGCGGGGCTCACGGCGAAGCTCGCCACCGCGCCCGCGAAGGCGTTGAGGGGCGACAGGGTGTGCCGCGCCAACGAGATGCCGTTGGGATGGAACAGGGTGTCGGTGAAGTAGGGCGAGACGTGGAGTTCGAACAAGGCTCGCCGGACCCACCAGGCGTTCCAGAGGTTCGAGAAGTAGTCGTCGCGGACACTGATCGCCTCGCCCGGCGACGCGGCAAGGGGCCAGGTGAGGAGGAGGGCCGCCGCCGCGAAAAAGAGGCCGGTGCCGGCGCACCGCGCGTTCAAGAAAGATCTGCCTCGGGAACTCAAGCTCCGGGTGGCGAGTAGACGTCCCAGGGGACGACCATGATATCGCGCGGATCGGGTAGATAGCTCATATGCCGCCTGATTCGGAGTTCAACCCGACTTCGGCTGTAGCCCTGCGCCAGCAGACCGCGACCCATGTGTCGAACACAGCCACTCTGCCAGCTCCAGCGACGAATCACCACAACCGCCGGCGCATGACCCATCAACTGTCGCCACATATCCTCGCAGCCGTTCAGCCCGACGACGTGCGCAACGGGGAGAAAGAACCGGTTCATGGACAAGAACCCGTTGGGGGATGGCCGATCCGCGATGATGTAGACTTCGGAGGCCCCATAAGCCACGACTTTGTCATTGGGACCCGCGGACGTCAGGATGCTCGCCAACAGAACCCGCTGGTCCTTGAGGGTCATCGCGGGCGTATAGAACCAGGCGTCCGCCAACGCGTACACGGCCCAGGCGGCCGTCAAGCTGGCGACGACCAAGTGGGCGGAACGGGCGCCGCGATCGCGTCCCCAGAGCCGTTGAGCGTGTCGGCGAACGAATCCAACGACGGGTTCGAAGGCCCAGGCCGCCCAGAAGGCGACAACGGGCAGAATCGGGACCATGTCGGCCCAACCCTGGAATTCCAGGGTGTTGAACACGATCCAGCCCACTGCCAGAATCGGCATTCCACCCAAACGGGGGGCGAGCCAGCTTTCGACGGCGCGGCGGGTTCCCTTCCCAGCCGAGCACAACGCAAACCCGCCGAATCCGACTGCCGCGACCGCGAACACGACGATCTCGTTTCCGAAATCCCACTCTAGGATCTGCAACCATTTTCCCGGCCGAGCCGCCAGATGCAGAGTCGTTCGAAATGGAAACAGGGCTGCGCGCTGCCAGAATCCCCACCAGGTGCCGGTGACCGTTAGGTAGACGGCCGCGGGTAGGATACCCACGCCGAACCCGAGCGCGTAGCGACCGATCGCTTTCGGCCGACGACCCCCTTCGGCCGAGATCAGCACGGCAGCGCTCGCCAGCCCGATCAAAGCACCGGGCTGCCAGCAGATCACAGCGGCTCCCGATGCCAGCCCCGTGAGCCCCCAGCGCCGCCTCTGGACCGCCACGCCGGCCAGCAGGGTGAACAACAGCAATAACAACTTGGGTTCGAGGGTGGCGAGGATGAAGGTGGTCAGCGTGCCGAACCCGATGAGTGCGAGTGCCCCCACCAGTGCGGACCAGGAGCTGCGGGTCGCGCCGCGGCAGAGTTCGAACATCAGCCCCGCACAGGCGGCGCCGATCAATACGCTGGTGAACCTCGGAGCCAGATAGGTGGGTACGTCGAACAGCTGACCGACCCACATCGACGCGGCTGAGACGAGTGGACCCAGGGGTGGGTAGTAGACAAAGGTCTGCGTGTAGATTGGCTCGCCGCGCAGAAGCGCCTGCCCCAGGTACACGAAGTAGGCGCGATCGACCAGAATCGGCTCGTCGAGTATCCCCGCCCGGGCCAGCACGGTCAGCGCGACGCTCGCGGAGAAGAGCGGCAGGGCCCACGGTGCGGCGATCCACCTCACAGGCGAACGCTGTCGGGTCGGTCCGGTGCGCCCAGGTCGAGTCGAACCCTGATCGCCGACCCGATCCACGGCGGCTCCGGTGGTGTGGGCGTCAGGGCTCAATGGCTCTCATTCATCCTGGGTCTGATCTGATCCCGGTGCTGGAGTCGAAGCCCTGGAATCAGCGCGCGTCGTGCAGGTAGCCGAGCGCGCGCATGCGCGATTCAACCTCCGGCGACACAGGGCGAAAAACCGCCTCGTACGCCGTCCCCTGGGCGCTGGAGACCTCGTCTACGGTCGTGCTCGCTTCTCCGAACTCGTCGGCAACCGATTTTAGTTCGCGCGGGTCGCGGAGCAAGTCGAAAACGCGCCGCATCACGACCTCTCCCGACTCGACGTCGAAGAACCGCACGTACTTTCGATCGCCGATGACGACGCCGTCACTGTGGTCGCCGAAGGCAGAGTGGCGCGAGTAGATCGGGCGATCCGGCGGCAGACGCTCCCCATCACGGATGGCAGCCAGCAGGCTCCGGCCGGGTCGCGGATGCTCGGCGGGAAGTTCGATCCAGTCCAGAAGGGTGGGAACGAAGTCTACGTTGCTGCTGGGGCCGGCGATGCGGCGTCTCCGAGGAACTCGTTTTCCCGGAAGGATTGCGAAGGGAACGCGGAGGTTGAATTCGTGAACGCTGGCCTTCTCCTTCCGCCACTCGGGCCCGTACCCCACGTCGAGATCGTCGTCCAGCTCGCGCCCGTGGTCCGAGGTCACGAAGAAGAGAAGGTCTCCGCGGTAGCGCTCCGCAAAGAATTCGTAGAGTTCGACCACCTTCCCATCGACGAAGCGAATCGCACTTTCGTAGTCCGGCGGGAACGGAGCGGCCCTCCAGGGTCCGTGCACATCGATGTAGTGGACGTAGGTGAACTCGGGAGCCGTGTAGGGCCGCGATTCGAAGTGGGCGAGGACGGCACGATTGACGAAGTTCGCGAACATGCGGTTCTTCCACACGCCGTTCCACGTCGCGAGGGGTCCCTGGCTTCTGACGAAGCGGGCGTCGAAGGTATCGAAGCCCCAATGAAAGGCATTCCAGTCCAGCAGGAACGGGTTGGCGATGAATGCGGCGGTTGCGTACCCCACTTCTTTGAGGCGCTTCTGTAGCAGGGGTAGTTCCGGATCGAAGGTCGTGAGCCGGCTTTCTGTTGGGTGGCCGTCGGCTCCGTGCTGCTGGGGATAAAGCCCGGAGAGCAGGCTGATGACCGACGGGTAGGTCCAGGGCGCCACCGCCCGCATTTCCTCGAACGCGACCCCGTCCTCGGCGAGCGCATTCACTCGGTTGAGATAGCGGTCGGCCGAGTCCTTCCGGAGCTGATCGATCAGCACGACGACGATGCTCGGGCGCGGCGGATCCGACGAACATGCGAGTGCGAGCCCAGAGAAGGCGAGGGCTCCCGCCAGGGCGGCGCGGAACAGCGGAACGGGGGTTCCTAGGGCCCGAGCCGGCTTGCGGGCACGCCGGCTCGAATGACGACGACCACGGGACCCTTCGCATAGAGGGGGCCGCTGGATGCCATCCAGGAGGAGGGCGACTTCCGCTCGTACCAGAACGCCAGTCGCGGGATCAGGGCCTTCGCGATCCAGGAAAAGACCGGTCCGAGGTCGGGGCCATACCGCACCTTCACCAGGTCTGGGTCCGATCCGTTGCCCGTCGCCACGCGCGCGACGAAATCCAGGATCCGAGGTGAGCCGCGGCATGCGAAGAGCTGGAATTTCACCGCCTCGCGATGCCCCTGTGCCAGGGGAAGGAAGAGCAGGCTGAGGGGGACGTTGGCCACTCGATCGCGATCGGGCAGCTCGACGTTCTCGGCGCCCCCGTTGTTGTTGACGCCGTGACAGCTGGCCACCCGCTTGCGGTGGTCCACTCGCAGGATGCCCAGGGGCGCGCCCCGTTCATCGAAGGAACGCGATTCCTGGCTGAGAAGCTGAAGTGCCCCACCCGAGTCGATCGGGGCGAGCAAGGCGACCGCAGCGGTTCGCGCGCCGTCGTCGAACCCGATCTCGGACACGATTCGGACGTTTCCGTTCTCGAGGCGCTCGACGCGCAGGTCGGCGGCGCCCACGCGCTTCCCATCGGTGTCGTAGGTGGCGGCGGGAATCGCACCGAAGTGGCGGGGATAGGGAAGGCGGAGACCCGATTCTGCCCCGGCGGACCCGGCGAGCGCCGCAACGACGATGCCCAGGGCGATTCCGAGGGACCCGCGGGAGGTCATTGGGAGACTCTAGCGAACCGGGATTCGAGGCGGCTCGGCGACGCGGCTTCCGGCGACTGATCCAGGATCTGGGTGCCGTTCGCGTTGACGCGTGGATCAGCCGCCTGATAAAGTCATCGATCCGCGCGATTCCCGCTCGCCCCCGAAGGAAGGTCGCCGTGAACTTTGGATTCACCGAGGAACAGGAGGTCCTTCGCAAGACTGCGCGGGATTTTCTTCGCGAACACGCTCCCATGAAGCGCGTGCGCGAAGTCATGGAAAGTGAATCGAGCCACGCCCCGGAACTGTGGACCCAGATGGCCGAGCTCGGATGGTTGGGCCTCGTGGTTCCCGAGGAGTACGGGGGCACGGGCCTGAGCGCCATCGAGCTGGCCCTGGTTCTGGAAGAGCTGGGTCGGAGTTTGGCCCCGGTTCCCTTCCTGCCCACCGCCATCGCGTGCTGCGCTCTGATGGAGGCGGGGAGCCGGGAACAGCAGCGCGAGTGGTTGCCTCGAATCAGTGCCGGCGAGGTGATGGCGACCCTCGCGATCACGGAAGTGCGGGGCACCGAGGACCCCGGCGATCTCGAGCTAGCGGCAACATCCGCGAAGGGCTGGGCGCTCAGTGGCACGAAACTCTTCGTCCCCGACGCCGACATCGCGGATCTTCTGGTGGTGGTGGCCCGGACCGGCGGAGAGGGCGAGAAGGGCCTGGGTCTGTTCCTGGTGCCGCGGGAGTCGTCCGGGGTGAGCATTGCGCCCATGCGCTCGATGGACACCCTGCGCAATCTGTTCCGGGTCGAGTTCGACGATGTACGGGTCCCGAAGAGCGCGCTCCTGGGCGGCGACCCGGACGCGTGGTCGAAGCTCAGCCGCGTGCTCGATCGCGGTCGCGTCATGATCTGTGCCGAGATGGTCGGGGGCGCGGAAAAGTGCCTGGAGGACTCCGTCCAGTACGCGAAGGAGCGCATCCAGTTCGGCAAGCCCATCGGTGTGAACCAGGCCATCAAGCACAAGTGTGCGGACATGCTCTTTCAGGTGGAGTCAGCCAAATCGATCACCTACTACGCCGCCTGGGCGGCCCGGGAGGACGACGAAGAAGCCCCCCTCACCGCTGCCATGGCCAAGTCCTACGTGAGCGAAGCCTATCGGCGGGTGGCGGCGGAGAATATCCAGATCCACGGCGGTGTCGGATTTACCTGGGAGTACGACTGCCATCTCTACTTCAAGCGAGCCAAGAGCGACGAGTCCTGGCTCGGCGACGGCACCTACCACCGCGAACGCGTCGCCCAGCTGATCCACCTCTGACCCCTGGCCTTGTCCACCGGACCCCCGAAAGCCTCGGCGAACAGCGCAGCCAGCCCGGAGGCGACGACCGTGTCCGGCCTGCGCATGCTGGTCGCGCTTCCCGCCCTGGACGAGGAGAGGACCGTCGCCGGGGTCATCCGGGGGATTCCGCGCACCCTCGAGGGCATCGCCGCGGTCGATGTCCTGGTGGTGGATGACGGCAGTGGCGATCGGACGGCGGAGTTGGCGGCGGTGGCGGGAGCCCACGTGATTCGGCACTCAACTCGCCGCGGGGTCGGCGCGGCTTTCGGCACGGCACTCCGATATGCCATCGAGACCGGAGCCGATCTGCTCGTGACGATTGATGCGGATGGGCAGTTCGACCCCTCCGACATTCCCGCGCTGATCGCGCCGGTGGTCGAGGGCGAGGCCGATTTCACCACCGCGTCGCGCTTCAAGGACCCGGCTCTGGTTCCCGAGATGCCCGCGGCGAAGCGCTGGGGCAACCGACTGATGGCGCGGCTCGTCTCGCGTCTGACCGGAGAGA
>JACZXC010000307.1 GCA_022571825.1 Myxococcales bacterium
GTCATGGGCATGTCTCCTGGCGTGGGTGGTATCTTTTGGTGGCCTCAAGACGTCAGCACACAACCGAATATTCATTCATCATCATTCACTGCCTCCCAGCAACGTTTCCCGACTCGCGTCGATACTACGGCTGCATGCGGGGGGGCGACTTCAAGTATGGAATTTTTCGCACCAAGGGTAGCAAGAGCCGCGACGTGATTTATCATTTCCATGGGTCTGGCCAGGACGAAAAGAACTGGCTTGTGAGCCCCGTTACCCAAGGTGTGCGCCGGGCTTGGCGCGACGCAGGGGTCGACGCACCCATCGTTGTTTCCATCTCTTTGGCGGGATTTTAGAGCACGCAGTAGACGATGCCTCGATTGGCCCAAGATCTCGAACGTCGCTTCACCAGTGGCTGCTCCCAATTTGCCCGCTCGGCTGGAAGGCTGCAAGATGAAGTGCGACTGAGCCAAACACGGCTCCGTATTAGAGGTGGGATCTGAGCAGCAGGCTTCGCACTCGGCTGGAAGACGCACTCTCGGCTTCGGGATACCCCGTTGAACCTCGTGAAGACCGCTTGGACGCGCTAGTTCACACTTGCCTATCCGGTTAGCTCAGCCGTGAGACGAGGGTAGGGCAGCGGGCGCCCCCGCACTGCGCGCGCCAAGACGAAGCCGAAGAGTTCGCCCTCGCGCCAGCGGCGATCGAATCGGTACGCGAACTCGTCCAGATAGAGCTGGAGGTGCTTCCCGCTCACGCCGTGGAAGGTGCCCCGGAGCCGGGTCTTGAGATTCCCGAAGATCGTATGCACCCACGGCAGGATCTCCGACGAACGAGCGCGGTCGCTGCCTTGAATGCGCCGGTCGTGGCGAACGCCGGCTGCATCCAGGCCGATAGATCCGGCATATCCATCAGTGCGCACGATCGCCCGGCGCGCGTCAATCACGCCGCACACGAAAGGGCCGAGGTCCTCCTCGAAGCGAAGGCGCTCGAGCACTTCGAGCCGGACCCGGCCCGCCGAATGAGGCCGCTGCTCCACGGCCGCGACCACGATGCTCTTGTGGAGTACCTCGCGGCCCCCCCGGCGCCCGCGCTCGTGGCCTCCGACAAAAGTCTCGTCGGCCTCCACCAGCCCCACCAGCCGGTCGGCTGGCCGATGGCGCAGCGCCGATCGGAGCTTGTGAAGCATCGTCCAGGCCGTCTGATAGCTCCCGACCCCGCTGTCGCGTTGGAACTGCAGCGCGGAGATGCCCTGCTTGTGGCGTGCCACGAAGAAGATCGCCAGGAACCAGACGCGAAGCGGCACCCGCGTCTGGTGGAAAAGGGTCCCCGCGGTCACGGACGCCTGGTACCGGCATCGCTGGCATTGCTCCAGACGCCGCTCCGCAAGCCGGTAGCTCTTGCGGTGCGCGCATCGCGGACAGCGAAACCCGTGGGGCCAACGCATCCGCCGCAGCGTCTGCCAGCAGGCGTCCTCATCCGGGAACTGATCCTGAAAAGCGAGCAAGGTCTTGGGAAACGTCATTCTCCTTCCCTCCTGCGAAGTTGCAGAAGGAAGCGTCTCCCACCCCTGCGTCAGGTACGGTCACACAGCGGAGCTAATCGGATAGGCAGAAGGTGGCTAGCGGCCCGGGAGACGCTCGGGAATCTGGTCGAGAGCGTAGAGCTCTTTGCAGTTGGTGTGGAGCATCTTCTTGACGTCGTCCATGGGAACGCCGTGAAACACCCGCTCGATCGTGACCCGCGAGTTGGGCCAGTCGGAACCGCTGTGAGGGTAGTCGGTGGACCACATCATGTGGTCGACATTCAGGCGGTGGAGCAGGTCCATCCCCACCGTGTCCACCATGAAGGTCGCCCAGAAATTGCGGAAGAAGATATCACTGGGCATTTCTTTCTGTTGGTCGACGGCACCGGTGTACCAGCGATAGCGCCGGAACATGTCGTCGCTCTGCTCGAGCAGGGTCGGAATCCACCCGATGTTGGATTCCACCAGCACGATCTTCAGCTGCGGAAAGCGCTGAAAGATTCCGGAGAAGAGGATGTCGCACACCACCGGAAGGGTCTGCCCGCCCGCCTTCGTCAGCGCGGCCAACCCGACGAAGGCCAACGACGACCACGACTCGCGCCGCCCCGCCAGGTCGCCGCGAATGAAGCTGCCGATGTGAACCGCGATCGGAAAATTCGCCTCCTGGGCACGAGCCCAGAATCGGTCGTCCTCGGGCATGGGCTCGACGCTTCCATTGGGGAAAGACGAGATGACCACCCCCCGGTGGCCCGTCTTCAGCGCGAGCTCCAGCTCGGCAATCGTGTCATCGATGCCCGTCGTCGGCAGAATCGCCTGGCCGAGCAGACGCCCCCCCGAGCTCTCGCAGAACTCCATCAGCCACTCGTTATAGGCGCGGACGCAGGCGATCTGCAGGTCGCGATCATCGCTGTAGATCTTGGCTCCGCGCAGGGTCACACTGGGGTACAGGATTTGGGCATAGATCCCGTCGGCGTCCATGTCCGCGAGGCGGGCCTTGGTGTCGAAGCTCCCGGGTCGCATGCTCTCATAGGTGATCCCCATGGACTTGAAGTCGAGGTAGCTGAGCCCCGCGACCGCCGTGAGTCCGACTGGCCACTTCTCCTTGCCACCGTCGAAGATCCACAAGTCGCCGCTCTCCACGTGCTTGACCTGGGGAGCCCGATCCCTCCACTTGCGCGGAAGCCGCTCGAGCCACAGATCCGGCGGCTCGTTCACGTGCGCGTCGCAGTCGATGATGGGGTAGGTGATGCTGGCGGCGTCGCGAAACGGACGAGGCATGGCGATTCTCCCGGGGAGTTGGATCAGCTTACACCGCCGGCGCGAACATCGGGGCCACGACTTCGCGGGACACTCCGGGAAAGGACAGGGGACGGAAGACCACGCGCAGGGGCAGGTCCACGCGCAGCTGGTCGGGCCGGCAGTCGACGATGCCCGCAACCAGGCGGACCGCCGGGTCCTCGTTCAGTGCGACCAGGCCAGTGACGTAGGGAACCTTCTCGGCGAACGGCTTGACGAATGCGCGCCTCACGACCGCCCAGGAAAAGAGCGTTCCCCGTCCGCTGACGGCGGTCCAGGGAAGATTCGTTTCGCCGCAGCCCGGACACTGCTCTGACGGGTACCAGTTCCAGCGATCGCACCCGTCGCAGCGGGGAATCACCAGCTCCTCCCGCGCGGCGGCGGCCCAGAACTCGCGGGTCATCTCCCAGTTCGTGTCGGGAAGCGGGAACTCGGGTTCGGGAGGGGCCGACTCGGCGCTCATGCGTCCCTCCGCAGGACCAGGGTGCTGGCCATGTGGCCGGTGTAGCCGCCGTACACTCCCACCCGGGCATCGGGAACCTGTGCCGCGGCTTCGCCTCGAAGCTGCCGCACGACTTCCACCACGTGGGAGATCCCCAGAACGTAGGCGTGGGAGAGCAGCCCCCCGTGGGTGTTGTATGGGAGCCTTCCCCCGTCGTGGTTCAGGGTCGTTCCCTCCACGAACTTTCCGGCTTCCCCCTTGGCGCAAAATCCCATGTCCTCGATCTGCATCAGCGCAACGATGGTAAACGGGTCATAGAGCGTGAGCAGGTCGACGTCCGCGGGTCCGAGGCCCGCCATAGCGAAGGCGGCGGGTGCGGAGAATACCTGGGGTGTGGACGTGAACGCGGGTTGCTGGCTCCAGTAGGTCCCGGTTCCGGAGTGGGCCTCGCCCACGCCGGCCACGACCACCGGGGGCTTGCGCAGGTCGCGGGCGCGTTCGATGGAGGTCATCAGGTAGGCACCCCCGCCGTCGGAGATGAGACAGCAGTCCTCGATCCGCAGCGGATCAACGAGCATCGGGCGCGCGAGATAGTCGTCGAGGCTGAGGGGCTTTCCGTGCATCACCGCGCCCGGGTGCCGATTTGCGTGGCGGCGGCACGCGACGGCGATCGCTCCGAGCTGTTCCGGGGTGGTCCCGAACTCGTGCATGTGCCGGCGCGCGATCGTGGCGAAGTAGACCGGCTGCGGGAACCAGCCGAAGGGAATCTCGAAGTTGCGTTTGAATCGTTCCCGAGCGTGGAAGTGGCCGGGACCGCCCACCATGCTCGCGCGCTGCGTCGCCCACGAAACCGAGAAGACGTTCACGATGTAACGCGCCTTGCCGCTGCGCAGGGCTTCCGCGGCAAGACAGGGCGCGGTAGCCGCCCAGACCATTCCCCCTCCGCGCCGGTCGGAGAACATCGCGTGCCGCGTGCCGAAGTGGGTGTGAAAGGCCTGGGCGTCGAAGGCATCGCCCAGGCCGCCGCTGTAGAGGATCCCATCCACGTCTTT
>JACZXC010000308.1 GCA_022571825.1 Myxococcales bacterium
AAAGATCGAGAAGGAATACGGCGACCGGGTGCGCATCGTGTTCAAGCACCTTCCGCTCAGCATCCACCCCAAGGCTCCGGCGGCCCACGCGGCGGCGGAGGCCGCGCACAGGCAGGGCAAGTTCTGGGAGATGCACGACCGGATTTTTGCCAATCAGCGGGCGCTCGAACCCGATATCTTCGAGGGATACGCCGAGGCGATCGGCCTCGACATGGACCGGTACCGGGTGGACATTGCTTCCGCAGACGTGAAGAAGCGCATCGATGCAGACATGAGCGAAGCCCGGCGGCTGGGGGTCACCGGTACCCCCGGCTTCTTCTTGAACGGACGTTTCGTATCGGGGGCTCAGCCCTTCGAGAGATTCCAGACCCTCATCGACGAAGAGCTGGACGAGAGTTAGACGTGGATCCCCGGGGAGGATTTGAACCTCCATTGACGGATTCAGAGTCCGCTGTCCTGCCGTTGGACGACCGGGGAGCAGCCCAGTGAGCGGAGATCATACCCCGGCTCGTCAGGTCCGGCGCAGGTAGTCGAGAGCGTTCGCGATCCGGGCTGCTGCGCGGCGCTTGCCCAGCACGGCCAGGGTGTCGAAGATCCCGGGAGAGATGGCGGTGCCTGTGATCGCGACGCGAACCGGCTGGGCGAGCTTCCCCATCGGAAGGTCCCCGTGGCGGGCGCGAACCGCCTGGAAGGCGGCTTCGAGGGCTTCGGGTGTCCATGGATCGATTCCCGAGAGCTGCGCGAGGAGGTCCCGAAGTGCGGGCTCGATCTCGGCCCGGAGGTGCTTGCGCGCGGCCTTGCCCTCGTAGCTGATCTCTTCCACCACCAGGAAACGCGCGAGGTGCGCCATCTCGACCAGCGTTCGGCTTCGCTCTCGCAGCAGGTCGACCAGTTGTTCGATGGCGGGGGTGCGTTCGACCTGACTTCCGGTCTCCGATTCGAGGAACGGATGCAGTCGAGCCAGCAGATCCGCCCGGGGAAGAGTCTTGATGTAGTGATGGTTCAGGGAATCCAGCTTGGCCGGGTCGGCCTGGGCGCTGGCGCGGTGGATCGGAGCCAGATCGAAAAAGCCCACGATCTCCTCGCGAGAAAAGATCTCCTGGTCACCGTGAGACCAGCCGATGCGAATCAACCAGTTTAAGACCGCCTCGGGGAGGAAACCCCGACTCCGGTATTCCTGCACCGACAGGTCGCCGCCGCGCTTGGAGAGCTTCTTCCCCCCCGGTCCGACGATCAGTGGAACGTGGGCGAACTTTGGAGGCTCACGCTCCAAGGCCCGGTAGATCGCGACCTGGAAGGACGTGTTGGCGTGGTGATCCGCCCCGCGGATCACGTGGCTGATGCCCATCTCGAGATCGTCGACCACCACCGCCAGGTGATAGAGGGGGTCGCCGTTACTGCGGCGGATGATCCGGTCGCCGATCTCGCTGGCATCCTGGCCGCTCTCACCGAACACGAGGTCGTCCCAGTCGAGGCGGCCGGATTCGGGGAGTCGTAACCGGACGGTGTGGGGGCCGCAATCCTTTGCGAGGTCGAGGCCGCGGCAGCGACCGTCGTAGGTCCACTTTTCGCCCCGTTCGATCGCGCGGCCCTTGCGTTCCTCGATCTCTTCGGGGGTACATCGGCACCGGTAGGCCCGCCCCTGGGCCAGCAGCGTCTCGATGGCCGCCAGGTGGCGATCGCGTCGATCGCTCTGTCGCAGCGGCCCCTCGTCCCAGTCGATCCCGAGCCAGTCCAGCCCGTCGACAATGGCGGCCTCGGACTCGGGGGTAGAGCGCTCGCGATCCGTGTCTTCCATCCGCAGCACCAGCCGGCCCGAATGTCGCCGCGCGTAGGCCCAGTTGAAGAGCGCCGTGCGCGCCGAGCCCAGATGCAGGAATCCGGTCGGGCTGGGTGCGAAGCGGGTGCGCACGGACGTCATCGCGGCGGAGGATATCAGTAGACGCGAGCAGCGCGCCCCGAGTCGGAGCCGGGCCGCGGGCGGGGTCGCCAGAGCCCGGGGCGAGTTGCCGAGGAGTTCGGGCTCTGCTATTCGGGCTGCTATAAGCGTCTGTTTTTACAGATGTTCTCCCCGGTTTTCCCGGACATGGGCGCTATGAGGATCTTGGTCGACCGCCTCGCGAGTTCGCCGACCGCCTTCGTGTTCGAGAGCGAGCCACCTTGGTTGCGTTCCGCGATCCAGTCCCGGCCCGGAAGTCCCGGACTCGTCGCCAAGCCCTTTCGCTTTGCGTTCCGCGCGCATCGCATGGGGGAGGCCGTGTGCATTGAAGGTGACATGCGCGGGGGTGTGGAGCTCGAATGCGGTCGTTGTCTCGCGCGCTATCGTCACGAACTCGAGGAGCCGTTTCGTCTCGTGCTCGAGCCCGCGGGCAACCGATCGCCCGCCGATCCCGAGGCGGCCGAGACCCTTGCGCGCGACGGCATGTGTCTGGGAGAGGAGTTCGAAACCGGCTGGTACCGCGGCAGCGAGATTCAGCTGAGCGGTCTTGCCCGCGAGGTAGTGGCACTCTCGTTGCCCGTCAACCCGTTGTGCAGCGAGGATTGCCCGGGGCTGTGTCCGATCTGCGGCGCCGACCGGAAGCTCGAGAACTGCGGTTGCGAGGTGAGCCGGCCACGCTCGCCCTTCGCAGTTCTCGCGAAACTGAAGACCAGAGCGAAGTCAAAGAACCACGAACGAGGAACCGGCTGATGGCCGTACCCAAACGTCGAACCTCCCGAGCCAAGCGCGACATGCGGCGGGCCCACGATGCACTCCGGCCCCCGGCACGGAGCACATGCCCGCAGTGCGGAGAGCCGAAGCGGCCGCACCATGTGTGCGGAAACTGCGGAACCTACCGCGGTCGCGACGTGATTCAGACCGACGAGGAGTGAATCTTCCGTGCTCGCGCTGCTCTTTCCCGGGCAGGGTTCCCAGGAAGTGGGAATGGGGAGCGACGTCTACGAGGCGTCGGCCGCCGCCCGTGCCGTCTATTCCGCCGCCGACGCTGCCCTTGGCTTTTCGCTCTCGACACTCTGCTTCGAGGGTCCCGAGCACGCGTTGCTACAGACCGAGATCCAGCAGCCCGCGATCCTCACAACCGGGATCGCGCTGCTCCGCGCTCTGCAGGAGAGGATGGAGTTGACGCCCGCCTACAACGCCGGACACAGCCTGGGCGAGTACACCGCGCTGGTCGCCAGCGGCGCCCTGGCCTTCGGCGATGCCGTGTGCACGGTACACGCCCGCGGCCGCTTCATGCAGCAAGCGGTTGCGAAGGGGCGCGGCGCAATGGCCGCGGTGCTCGGCGCTTCTCCCGAGGAGGTCCAGGCGGCTTGCGAGCGCGCCCGTTCAGAAACTGGTAAGGTCGTTTCACCGGCGAACTTCAACGCTCCACGTCAGACGGTGATCTCGGGAGACGCCGTCGCGGTGGAGGTGGCCTGTTCCCGCGCTCGCCAGGGAGGCGCCAGGCGAACCATTCCGTTGGCGGTATCGGCGCCCTTCCATTGCTCGCTGATGCGACCGGCCGCCGACATGCTGGCATTGGAGCTGAAGCGCCTCCGTTTCAAGGATCCACAACCACCGGTTGTGACCAACGTCAGTGCGTCGCCGATCGACCAAGGGATTCGCCTTCCCGAGTTGCTCACCGAGCAAGTGACGGCTCCGGTGCGCTTCACCGAGATGATCCAGCGGATGCGGGAGCTCGGCGTGAATCGGTTTCTCGAGGTCGGGCCGGGACGAGTCCTCACCGGTCTGGTCGGGCGCATCGCGGCGCGGGTCGCAAGGGCGAGCGTCGGGTGCCAGTCGGATCTAGCGGCCGCGGTGGAGTTCGCTGCGGGTACAGGGGTCTGATCGATTCCCGCGGCGGTGTTGCGGAAGGCGGGTATGGACGGGAGGGCACCGAGATGAATCTGGATCAGCGGCTCGTCGAGCTCGTCGCCGAGCAGCTCGGGATCAGCCCCGAGGAGGCCGTTCCGGAGGCGGCGTTCATCGACGACCTCGGCGCCGACTCCCTCGACATCGTCGAGCTGGTGATGGCGATGGAGGAGACCTTCGACATCGAGATCTCCGATGAGGACGCGGAGAAGATCCAGACCATTGGAAGCGCCATCTCCTATCTGCGGGGAAAGGTGGAAGGCTAGGCCGGCAGCCGGAGGAATTCCGCCATGAAAGGTCCGATCATCCTGGCCAGCGACCACCGGGGAGCGGCTCTCAAGCGCGAGCTGTGTCAGGAGCTCGAGCGCGCGGGCTACGAAGTGCTCGATATCGGAACCCACGACGCGAAATCCGTGGACT
>JACZXC010000309.1 GCA_022571825.1 Myxococcales bacterium
GCGCTCAACCGGCTACCACACGCGGCCAGACTGCGCGCCGGGTTCCGGGTGGAACGGATGGTGTGGGCGGTGACGGGATCGGGAAAGCTGCCAAACTCGTCCAGGTCGCCACCACTGCAGAAGGCCGGGCCTTCTCCCGCCAGCACGACCTCTGCGATCGAAGGGTCATGAATCGCGACGCGCAAACCCTCGACCAACCCATCGCGCATCGCGACCGAGAACGCATTGCGTTTTTCCGGGCGATTCAAGGTGAGGTAGAGCCGGCCACCGGCGCGCCGCACCAGTACCGCCGGTTCGGGGTTGGGCTTCTGGGACCGGGGTGGCGGTTGGTTGCCGAGCCAGGTCGCGAACTCCGGTCCGGCCTGAAGAGTCGAGTACATCAGGGATTCCGCGATCAGTCCCTCGTGGATATTGAGATGCTCGTTGTGTCGCAGCAGCTGAACGGCGGCCAGGGCGGCCTGGGGCGTGCGCCGCACCGTCGCCAGGAGCAGTTCGAGCTCGGCCTCGGACGCGACCACGACGTCGAAGCGATCGCGGAGCCGCTGCCCCGCCGCCGACAGCGGGCCCGCGCCCACCGCAATCGAGGGGCACGCCAGCTGGGGGAGGGTGGCGTAGGCCGCCGCGAGGTCGTCGTCGTCGGTGAGCTCGGCGCCGGAGAAATCGACGGCGAGGACCGGGTCGCCGGCCACCGCCGAGAAGGCTTCGATGGCGAATGGGGATCCAAGTCGCTCGATGGCCTCCGCCAGGGGCAGGACCACCGCGCTGACGCCGGCGGCTATGACGCGTCTCCCCGCAACTGCGCCCGCACCTTTCGTCGCAGCAGCTTTCCCGTCTCGCTGTACGGGAGGCCTTTCGAAAATTCGATCCGCTCCGGCGTGCGGGAGGAACGGAGGCGATCCTTGACCCAGGTTCTCAGCTCCTCCGGGCTCGCCGGACGGTCCTTGCCGAGCACGATGGCCGCCGCGACCGCTTCGCCCCAGTGCTCGTCGGGGACTCCGACGACCGCACAATCCGCCACGGCCTCGTGCTCGAGCAGCACCTCCTCGATCTCGCCCGGAGAAATGTTCTCTCCACCCCGCACGATCACGTCGTCGATGCGACCATCCACGAAGAGATAGCCCTCGGCATCCATCGAGCCGCCGTCCCGCGTGGCAAACCAGCCGTCGGGTCCCAAGGTCACGCCCTGGCCCAGGTATTCGCCGGAGACCTGTTCGCCGCGTACGTGAATCTCGCCGCGCTCACCGGGGCCCAGGGGGCGTCCCGCTTCGTCCTGAATCTCGACCTCGACACCGGGCAGCGGTCGACCCACCGACGCCAGCCGGCGCTTCGCGGTCTCATCGTCGCTGGCCAGGGCCGCTCGGTGTTCCGCCGGCCCCAGCACCGAGACGGTCGAGCTGGTTTCGGTGAGGCCGTAGGCGTTGGTGAAGGAGGTCCCGGGCAAGCGCTTCAGCGCTCTTTCAATCACCGGAAGCGGCATCTTTCCGCCCCCGTAGGCCAGGGCGCGCAGGCACGGGAGGTCGAGGTTGTCCGAGCCCTCGAGGCACTCGACGATCCGGGCCAGCATGGTCGGCACCACGAATGCGTGGGTGACGCGCTCGCGGCGGGCGAGGTCGATCCAGGCTTCCGCGCTGAAGTTCGGGAGCTGCACGATGCGGCGCCCCGCATACACCGAGCTCAGGATCGCCGCCACACCGGCCACGTGGTAAGGGGGAACGCTGACCAGTGTCGCATCGTCCTCGCCGGCGGCGCCGAACTCGACGGAACCCAGGATGTAGGAGATCAGGTGCTTGTGCCGCAGCACGGCGGCCTTGGGGGCGCCCGTGGTTCCGCTGGTGAAGAGCAGTAGCGCGATTGCGTCGGGCTCCATGGGCCAGCTCGGCGGCGGCGCGGTCCCGGAACCCGCTTGCTCGAGAAAGGCCCGGCGCGACGCGACAGTGGTGTTCGGCAGCTTCGAGAGCGTCGCAACGCGATCGGTGTCGGTCACCAGGTAGGCGGGAGTGATCCGTTGAATCAGGCTCTCGAGCTCGCCTTCGGTGAGCCGGTAGTTGAGGGGAACGAAGGGGATCCCGGCCCAGGCGCTGGCAAACAGGCCCACGGGCACCGCCGGGCTGCTGACGTCGATCACGGCCAGGCGCTCGGTCCCGGCCGCCGAGACCTCGGCGGCGGCGGATCCGGCGGCGGCGAAGAGCTCCGCATAGGTCCACTGATCATCGCCGCTGCGAAGCGCGACGCGGTCGGAGAAGGCCGATGTGGCCATCTCGAGCAGCATCATCAGATTCACGGATCAGTCCGAGGAAGGCAGTGGCTTGGCGCCCTTTACCGTGAGCGGCGTTTTCGCGATCGTGAGGGAGCCCTCACCGGGCTTGGTGCACAGAAGTTCCAGGTCACCCGCTTCGTCGACGTAGCGCTTGCCCAAGGCCGTTCCGCCCTTCGCATCCGGGTGGCAGGAGGCCCCGGGCGGCGGGCTCTCCGCAATGTCGATCATCGGCGCACCGCCGCAACGAAGTTCGATTGCGACGGCGGGGGCTGCGATCACCATCACCTCGGTGTCGCAGACAGCGCTGCGAAGCCGGGTGCCGGGTTTGCGCGGGTCCATGGCGGCTCCACTCCCTGGTTCTCCCCGCGGAATCATAACCCGGATCGAGGCCGACCGTGGGCGGTTTTGGCGCGGCACCGGCGGAGCCGACTGTTAGACACTCGGTTGCGCGTATGGCATCGTGACCGCAGACGCATGCGGTCGCCATCCTGCCTGAGGTCGCGACCCTGCCTGGAGTCGAAGACCCAAGAGGAGTCCCCATGCCCCTGAGCTCCGACCAGCGGATCATCTCTGCGGATGACCACATGGACCTGCACGTGCTTCCCCCCGAGCTCTTCGAGGAGAGGCTCCCCCGGCCGCTTCGAGATCGGGGACCCCGAGTCGTCCACACCGACGACGGACCCTATTGGCAAGTCGAGGGGCGGCTTCTCACCCCCAGCGGCCGCAAGGGCAAAGGCCTCCTGCGCGGCGAGCAGCACGGCTTCCGACCGGGTCAGCCGAAGACGCGCCTGGAAGACCTGGATCGCGACGGTGTGTATGCCCAGGTGATCTACAGCCCGATGACCACCCAGCTCCGACTCCAGGATCCCGAGCTGCGCGCCGCCTGCATGATCGCCTACAACGACTGGGCGGCGGAGTTCGGCCGGGCCGATCCGAAGCGACTGGTGCCGCTGGCCAGCGTCCCGGCGAGCGATCCTCACGAGGCCGCGGCGGAGCTGCTGCGGATTGCGAAGCTGGGGCTCCGGGGCGCGATCGTCAGTCAGTTCGAAGGTCCCGAGCCGCTCTTCGAGGACCTGTGGCACCCGTTCTGGGATGCCGCGAACGAGGTCGCGCTGCCGATCCACGTCCACCTGGACAGCGGCACGCACAGCCTGAAGCCGCAACTGGGAACCTGGCGATTTCCCGCGCTGGTGGCGGTGATTCCCATGCAGCTCGATGAGATCCTCGCCGGAATGGTGTTCTCGGGAATTCTCGAGCGGCGACCCAACCTGCGGTTCGTGATGGGAGAAGCCGGCCTCGGCTGGATCCCCTACGCGATCGAGCGTTTCGAGCACGAGTTCGACAACTATGCGGACGCCATCGGTGACCACAAACTGGAGATGCGTCCGTCGGAGGTCTTCGAGCGGCAGATCTTCGTGACCTACGAGAACGAGAAGCTCGGCGTCGAACTGATTCCCCGGATCGGAGTCGGCAACGTCATGTGGGCTTCGGATTACCCCCACGGCGACAGCACCTGGCCACACTCTCGCAAGGCCCTCGCCGAGTCCGACCTGGCCAGGCACGGTGAGGAGGTGTTGCGACGGGTCGCGTGCGAGAACTGCGCCGCGCTGTACGGGATCGACTAGGCGGGACGCGCGCCCCCGAGTCCCTCTTCGGATACGGCGCGGAGCTCCTGGGCTTCCGGGCGGTCGACGCCGCGGGCGCGGGGATGGCCCCGGCTCGGCCCGAGGCCGCCCTCCACTCCGCCAGCCACCCCGCCATCGAGTGGGCGCGCTCGGGTGCCATGGCGCTCACCGGACGCTCCGACGGGCCGCCGCGGCTTGTCGGGGGCCCCCTGGCGGCCTGTGCGCGTGGCTGTGTCGAGGCCCTGGCTCAGCTGGCGGGTGACCGCTGGGCGCCCGGGCTCGACGGACCCGCGCTGCTCGGGGAGCGGGCGGCGATTCTCGGGCTATCTCGCCGGGGCACCGTATCTCCCGGCGGAAGCTGCCGTCTGCTGCCCACCCG
>JACZXC010000310.1 GCA_022571825.1 Myxococcales bacterium
CTCGGGACACTAGCAGGGGCCCGCCTTCGTTCACCTGCGGCTCACTGCGCGGCGGCTCCGCCGCCTTGCCTGGCAGAGGCCCGCCTCCGTCCACTTGCGGCTCACTGCGCGGCGGCTCCGCCGCCTTGCGTCCGCTACGCTGCGCGGATTCATGTCGGCCGACGTCGATGCTGCGCCCGAAGACGTCGAGAAAATCACAGATCCGGAGGCCGCCCCGTCGCTTCCCGCAGCGACCCTCGCCCGAGGCGCTGCACCGGTTGTCGCGGAACCCGATCCGGCGGGGCACGACACCACCCGGGAAATCTGGGCGCTCTCGTGGCCGGTCATGCTCGCCCAGGTTCTCGCCAACGCCGTCAGCTTGATCGATATCGCCATGCTCGGACGCCTGGGTTCCGAGGCGGTCGCGGCGGCGGGCTACGCGGCCCAGTTTTTCTTTCTGGCCCAATCGGCGCTGTTCGCGGTGGGTTTCGCCTGCGTCGCGCTGATGGCTCGTGCCATCGGAACCGGCGACCCCGTCAGCGCCCGGCGCGCCCTCGCCGCCTCGTTGGGTGTGTCGGTGGCAATCGCGGCAGCGGTGATCGCGGCGGTACTGGCCGCGCCCGGCGCCTTGCTGCGCCTGCTCGGTGCCAACGAAGCCCTCGTCGCCGCCACCGTTCCGTACCTCTCATTGGTGATGGCGTCATCGATTCCACTGGCCATCTCGATGACGCTCGAGAGCGGGCTGCGCGCGTGCAAGAACATGCGGACCCCGATGCAAATCGCCGTCGTGGTGGCGGCGGTAAAGACGGCACTCAACGGGGTCCTGATCTTCGGTGTCCTGGGCTTTCCCGCCCTGGGCCTGGTGGGGGCGGGGATCGCCACGGTGCTATCGCAGGTCGTCGGTCTGGCGCTCTTCGCCGGCGTGGCGGTTCGTGCACCCGCCGACTCCCCGATCGCTCTGAGGCTGCGGGATTTCGCGGCCGCGCGGCCGCGCATTCGGGAGGTCGTTCGGATCGCGCTCCCAGGGGTGGCGGAGCGACTCGTGATGAATCTGGGAATCCTGGCCTACTTCCGGGTGTTGGCCGGATACGGGCCGGTGACCATCGCGGCCTACACCGTGGGGATTCGTATCCTGTCTTTTTCGTGGATACCCGGAACCGGCTTGGCAATCGCCACGGCCACATTGGTGGGGCAGGCCCTGGGCGCGGGAAACCCCGGCGCCGCGACCCGGGTGGGCTGGCGCGCCACCCGCCTGGCGTTGATGGTCGCCGTGCCGCTGGGTGGGGTCTGCGCCTGGGTCCGTGAACCCCTGGCACGCATGTTCACCAACGACCCGTCCCTGATCGCAGAGCTGACGCCCTTCCTGCTCTGCCTGGCCGTCGCTCAGCCCTTCCTCCAGGCGCATTTCACCTTGGGCGGTGCCCACCGGGGCGCCGGAGACACCTGGACTCCGCTGTTGGCCGCCAGCGTAGGCAACTGGGTCCTGCGGGTTCCCCTGGCGGTCCTCTTCGCGTACCACCTCGATGCCGATGTGATCTGGGTGTGGTACGCCCTGGTTTTCGATCACCTGGCGCGCACGGCTTGGCTGACGTGGTCGTTCCGACGCGGCGCCTGGCGACACACGTTGCCCGTGCCTCCCACGCGCTGAGCACCGGCGGTATCCCACGGATCGAGAATTCGCTACGCGCTAGAGTGCGGCCATGGGCGCGGGATTCCCCACCAGCGGCGCTTCGCCGGGATTCCGCGCCAGGTGGGAGCGCTTTTTCGGATGCGATCTCCGATCGCTGGCGGCGCTTCGGATCGGCCTTGCCAGCGCAATCCTCATCGACCTGGCCCTGCGTCTACCGGAGATCGGTCTCTTCTACACAGACCGTGGTCTGCTGCCCCGATCGATCAATCCGACTCCGCTCGGTGTCTTTCCCTTGAGCGTGCACGGGTACGCAGGCGGTACCGCCTTCGAGTGGTTGCTGTTCGGCGTCGCTTCTGTCTTCGCCGCGATGATGCTCATCGGCTATCGGACGCGGCTGGCGACTGCGGTGTCCTGGTGGCTGCTGGCCTCTCTCCAGTTTCGAAATCCCGAGATCGGGAACGGCGGCGACGCCTGGCTGCGCATCACGATGTTCTGGTGCATGTTCGCCCCCCTCGGCGCGCGCTGGTCCATCGATGCCGGGCGGCATCTCCAATTCCAGCGCCGGCAGGCCGGCGCAACGGTTCTCTCGATGGCCACGGTCGCTCTCTTGCTGCAACCCGCGCTGGTCTACTTCTTCACGGCGATCATCAAATGGCAGAGCGGCCCCGACTGGGTCCCGGACGGGAGCGCCATCACCCTCGCCCTCCGACACGAGTACTGGGCCGGGCCCCTCGGGCATTGGCTCCTCGGGTTTCCGGATCTCCTGAGCGTCATGACCTGGTGGGTCTTCGGGATGGAGTTGATCGGGCCCCTCCTCCTATTCTTCCCGGTCTTCACGGCACCCATCCGGGCACTGACCCTGATTGCATTCGTCGGGCTTCAGATGGGCCTGGCTCCGACCCTGCAGCTGGGTTTCTTTCCCTGGGTCAGCACCCTGGCCCTGCTTCCGTTCCTTCCAGCGGCGTTCTGGGAGCGGCTGGACCCGCGCACCCGAGTGGCCCGGAAGGCCCGGGGAGAGCAACCGACCGCGACGCCGGTTGACGGGGATCGAATCGACTCGAGACCTCCCCGATCGGGAGGTCGACGCGTAGGGGAGGGGATCGTGCTCACCCTCCTGGTCTACGTCGTCTTCAACAACGTGACGACGGTCGCTCCGCGCTTCGAGCCTCGGGGCCCGGTGCTATGGGCGACCTGGTTGGGTCAAGCACTGGGACTCAATCAGGAGTGGGCCATGTTCTCGCTCCTCCAGCGGGTCGAGTGGAATCTTCTCTTGTTGGGAGACCTGGACGATGGATCCACCCGGAACGTTCTCGACGCCCGCCACGACGAGCGCTGGGAGGAGATCCGACGCCTGCACCGAAAGTTCCGATTCAAGATCTTCTACCTCGGACTCGCGAGCGACCAGCGAAATCCGGAGCGTCGGGTCTACGCGCGCTGGATGTGCGGTGCCTGGAACCGCGAAAGAGCCGGAGGGCCGAGCCTGGTGGCGGTCGAACTCGTCACCCGCGAACGAAAGTTCGCGCCGGGGGACGGGGCCCCTCAACCCTGGCAGCAACGGAGTCTGACGCGGCACCAGTGTGCCGACACCCCCGGGTGACACCCGCGAGGAAACCCGCACTTCTAGAGAAACCGCTTCACCATCCGGGTTCGAAAGCTCGTGTAGGGCGGGAACATCAGCTTGAGGTTCCACTTCAATCCGAGGGACAGGACCGACTTCCGGTGGCTGAAGGTCTCGAAGCTGTGCCGGCCGTGGTACGCGCCGATTCCGCTGGGCCCGACGCCCCCGAAGGGCATCTCCGGATTCATCAGGTGGAGGATCGTGGCATTGACGCAGACTCCGCCCGAGCTGGTCCGCTCGAGCACTTCTCGCTCGACCTCACCGTTGCGGGTAAAGACGTAGAGCGCGAGGGGCTTCTCTCGCGCGTTCACGAAGTCGATGGCTTCGGCGATGCTCCCGACCCTCAACACCGGGAGAATCGGGCCAAAGATCTCATCGGCCATGAGGTGCGAGTCCGGCGAAACGTTGCGGAGCACGGTGGGCGCGATATAGCAGTCGTCCTCGTCAGTCTCGCCTCCCACGACGACTTCGCCGTCCTTGAGTAGCGCCGCGAGCCTTCGGTGGTGACGCCGATTGACCACCCGCGCATAATCCGGAGTCGCCTGGGGCCGAGGGCCGAAGAACTCCGACACCGCGGCGCCGAGTTCGCCCAGGAGCTCTTCTTCCCGGCTCTCGTGCACGAGAACGTAGTCCGGTGCGATGCAGGTCTGTCCGGCGTTCATGAACTTGCCCCACGCGATGCGGCGCGCCGCGATGGCGACGTCGACGTCGAGCTCGTAGTGCCATGCGGCGATATGCGGATCCTCGGTGAACAATTCACCGCCAAATATCAAGGCCGAATGATCAACCTGCACCCTTCCCTGTTGCCCCTTTACAAAGGCCTGGACACCTACAATCGCGTTTTACAGGCCGGTGACAATGAAACCGGCGCCAGCATATGTTTAGCCTGCTGGCCATCCTGCCAATCGGTTTTGAGCGACAGGGAATCCTTACCCACCGGTATCGCAATACCCAGTGCCGGACAAAGCTCCATACCCACCGTTTGAACTGCCTCGTAAAGTGCTGCGTCCTGTCCTTTTTCGCCG
>JACZXC010000311.1 GCA_022571825.1 Myxococcales bacterium
TTGTATGACGTTCCGCGCGTGAGGGTCAGCCCGGTGACCGGCAGGCCGATGGCCGGTCAACCCGACAGGCCCGCGGCCGGTCAACCCGACAGGCCCGCGGCCGGTCAACCCGACAGGCCCACGGCCGGTCAACCCGACAGGCCCACGGCCGGTCAACCCGACAGGCCCGCGGCCGGTCAACCCGACAGGCCCGCGGCCGGTCAACCCGACAGGCCCGCGGCCGGTCAACCCGACAGGCCCACGGCCGGTCAACCCGACAGGCCCGCGGCTCAAGCGAGGCCGAGTCGCTCCAGGTCCTCTTCGCTCAGGCCCAAATGATGACCGATCTCGTGGCGGGCCGTGATCTGGATCTGTTCGATCAGATCGTCGCGATCTCGGCAGACCTTCTCGAGGTTCTTCTTGAACAGGATCACACGGGTGAGGTGAGTGGACTGCTCGGTCACCTCGGCCTCGGTACGCGGAACCCCCAGGTAGATGCCCAGGATCTGCGGAGAGACGTTCTCCTGGGCCATGAGATCGTCCGAGGGATAGTCCTCGATCAGCACCGGAACATCGGACACGAACTCACGGATCGAGCGGGGGAGGTTTTCCAGGGCCTCGGAGGCCGCCTTGCTGAACATGACTTCATCGATCTCCGCCGGAAGCGGATATTGCTCCGGATCCAGAGCATTTGCGTTGGTGAAGGCCCGTGCCGCCTCCTCGGCCTCGTCCATGCGCTCGAGTACCAGCCCCAGGTGATAGAGCGCGTGTCCGGATTCCGGATCCATGTGGACGGAGACGCTCAGGGCGCGTTTCGCGTCGTCGAATCGAGCCAATTCGAAGAGAATCTGCCCCTCGAACGCCCGGTAGACGGCCGTCTGGCCCACTGTCTTGAGTGCGCGGCGTGTGAGGAAGAGGGCACCGTCGAGGTCGTCCAGGTAGAAGACCGCCTTCGCCTTCAGGTAGTGGACTTCGCCCTCGGTGCCGCGGTCGAGCCGGGGGAGCTCATCGGCCCCGGACAACAGTGCGTCGCACTGCTGGACCGCCTGCTCGAATTCACCCAGATCCTCTACCAGCAGCTCGATGCGATTCAGGTGGCCGGTGACGAACTTCGGATCCGCTTTCGCTGAGCGCTCGAACTCGTGGAGCGCTTCATCGATCCTGCCCTCGTCCCAGAGGATCTCGCCGCGCCCGTTGTGCGCCTCGGCTCCTTCCGGCTGGGCGATCAGCGCCTCGTCGAGCCAGGCAAGCGCTTCTTCCGTGCGCCCGCCGTGGGAAGCCTCCATCGCCTGGTCCAGACAATCCCAATAGCGGTTCTTGTTCTTCATTCCCCGTCACTGGAAGATAAGAGGGCGGTGCCCCGCCCGGGATTCTTCCCCAGGATAGCAGACGCGAACCCCTTGCCGGGCGAGGGTCGCTCGTCGGAGCAGATCTGCAACCCATTGAATTCAAATAGAATTTTGCAAATTTCGGGGAGATCGAAAGCCACCGGGAGATCGCTCGCAGCTGACTCGATAAACCGGCGTTTTGACAGCCGTTTTCGAAACTGGGAAGCGCTCAGGGGTCGGTGCCCGCGGCGACCCGCTCGGCGTGGATCAAGATGCGCTGGCAGTTGCCGCAGGCGATGATGCGCTCGCCCTTGAGAATTTCGATATAGCTCTGGGGCGGGATGTTCACCCGGCATCCGACACACATTTCGTTGGCGATGCGCACCACCGCGGGACTGCGCCGCTTCGCAATTCGCGCGTATTGAGCGAGAAGTTCCGTGTCGAGGAGCGCGCACACACCGTCGCGGTCCGGGCGGAGTCGAGCCAGCTCGTCGTTGAGCTCTCGCTCACGTTCGTCCAGGGCCTTGGCTTCGACCACAATCTGCTCGCGAACTGCCTCTCTCTCGAGCTGGGCCTCGACCTCGGAACCCCGGGCTGCCTCGATTGCATCCATGGACTCCAGGATCCGGGTTTCGCAGTCGGACATGGCCTGTCGGGCCCGGTCCATCTCGTGCAGAAGCGCCGTGTACGCATCGTTGGTCTTGACCTGGAGTTGCTGTCCCTCGAGCTTCTGGAGCAGCGCTTCCTGCTCCTGAAGGATTCCTTCGACTCGGCGCTGCTCGCTCCTGGCGGCACTCAGGGCATCGGATGCCGCCGAGCACTTCGCCTCGCAGGCCTGTCCTCGCCTCTCGAACTCATCGCGCCGGTTGGGCACCGCCGCGTGCTCTTCCTCGAGGGTCCGCAGCTGATCGTCAAGCGACTGAAGTTCGATCAGATGCCGGAGCCCTTCGACCAATCCGTCTTCTCCCAACCCGGCTTTTCTCAACCGTCCGCGAGGGGTCCGCGAGGCACGTGAGACAGTTTGTCAGATTACCGCGCCGTCGGATCGACCGCTTCACTCGGTGTATCCGAGCGCACCCAGGGCCCTCCGGTCCTCGTCGGAGATCGCCCTCGGAGCCACCAGATCCGCGGGGTCCTGCCGCGAGATCCAGTCGTCCAGTGCAGCCCGCAATCGGGACAGCTCCGGGTGATCCGGCGCGTAGACGTCGCGGGTCTCCTGGGGGTCGTCACGCAGGTTGAAGAGCTCCCACGCGAGCCCCTCGGACTGGAAGGGCGTCCAGATCAGCTTCCAGTCGCCGCGGATGACGGCACGAAAGCGCCCGGCTACATCGAATCGCACGCGCCGGGAGACGAGCTCCGGGAAGTAGGCGTGCCCGGACTCGATGAAGACCGGCTTCACCGGGAGCGGGTGGCCGGCGAGGCAATCCACCAGAGATCGACCCTCCAGCTGACTCCGCATTCGGAGTGGGATTTCCCGGCCCAGAAGCTCCATCAGCGTGGGGACCACGTCGACCAGCGAAACCCAGCCCGCGCAGCGCCCGGATCCGTGCGCCGGATGCGAGCGAGGCAGGACCATCGCCAGGGGAATCCGAGCGCTCGCGTTGTAGACGTAGTCGCCGTGATCGAAATAAAAATCGTGTTCCCCCAGACTCTCTCCGTGATCCGCGGAGAAGATGATCAACAGGTCGTCGCCGACGGTGTCGCGAAATCCTGTCACCAGGTGTTCGATCGCAGGGTCGAGGGTGCCGATCTCCGCGGCGTAGAGTCGACGAACGTGTCGGTTCAGCGCCTCCGAGAGTGGGTTTCGGTGCGTCACCGTGGACTTGGCCAGCTCCCTGGGGAAGGGATGCCTCGGCGGCACCATGTTGCCGAAGTTGAATCGGTATGGGCCGCGATACTCGGGATCGAACGCTCCCGCGACCACGGGATCCGGGTAGTAGGGCACGTGGGGATCGATATAGTGAACCCACGCAAAGATCGGCGCCGCCGAGTCGAAACGCTCCAGCCCGCGCAGTGCCGCCTCGGTGGTCAATCGAGCGTTGCGCGCGTCCGTCGCCATGTCGTAGATGTCGAATCCCCGCGCCAATCCTCGCGCGCGCGGCAGTATGTGGTTGGTGATGACGGCCAGGGTCTGGTAGCCCGCGGCTCGAAGAACCTCCGTCACCGAAACGACACGCGATGACAGGGTGTCGGTCAGCGTGCGGACGTCGGTCGTGTGGGGATACGCTCCCGTGAGTAGAGAGGCCAGAGCCGGCGTCGTGCGCGGAACCGTTGTCACCGCATGCTCGAAGTAGTAGCCCTGGGCGATGAGCGCGTCGACGAACGGCGTGGTCGATCGATCGTATCCGTTCATACTCATGTAGTCTGGGCGCAGGGTGTCGACGGTCACCAGCAAAACGCTCGTCCTTCCCGGACCGGCGGCGCTACAGGCGGTTTGGACGCCGCTGATCGCAAGCGGGAGGAGGCAGATCGTGAGCGGGGCGCGGAACCGGCGCTGCATCGAGACGTAGGCTAGCGCGAGGCATCATGAGCCAAAGCCCCCCCTCGGCGATTCGGGGGGTCTTCGTCGCGGTTCACAGGGCCGCATCACGATACGCCTCGAACTCGCGCGGGCGCGCACCTATGTTGTGAGCATGCCCGCCGTATCGCCGCAGAGCTTTCACCGAGCCGCTGTTGGCAGTCTCGCCTGTGTGCTGCTCGGGTTCTATCTATTTTCCGCCTTCCGCCTCTCCGAGAACGCGGATATTCTCCGCTTGAACAGCTCGATCTTCGACATGGACGTGGGCCGAATCGTCAACGACTGGACCACGAACGGCGGCGGGCGTCGCACCCACGTTCATCCCCTCTCGAAGCTCGCTGTCGCTCCGATCGGTACCGCACTTCGATTTTCCGGTGGACTCTCCGGCGTCGATGTCGCGCGCTGGATCGCGGTGGTCGCCATG
>JACZXC010000312.1 GCA_022571825.1 Myxococcales bacterium
GCGCCTCGGGGCCGAGACCCCAGGCATCGACCCGGCCCGGTTCGAAGCTTTCGATCACCAGCGCGGCGGTCGCGGCCAGGTCGAGGGCGGCATCCCGCCCCTCGGCGTCCTCGAGGTCGAGCACGACGCTCCGCTTCGAGGCGTTCAGGTACCGAAAGAGCGCGCCGTCCTCGCCGGGTGCGAGCTCGATGCCCGAGGCGGTCCAGTGTCGCAGGGGATCGCCCGCCGGAGCCTCGACCTTGATGACCTCCGCCCCCGCGTCCACCAGCAGCTTGGTGCAATAGGGTCCCGCGATCTCCGTCGAGAGATCGACGACCCGCAGCCCCGCCAGCGGTCCCGTGGGCGACACGGTCTAGATACGCTCGAGGATTGTCGCCGTGGCGAGGGCACCTCCGCAGCACATGGAGATGAGCGCGGTGGCCCCGTCGCGGCGCTCGAGCTCGTGGAGCGCCGTCGTAATCAGCCGGCTGCCGGTGGCGCCGACCGGGTGACCCAGTGCTATCGCCCCGCCGTTGACGTTCACCTTGTCCGGATCGGGCTCGTGAACGCTCGCCCAGGAGCACACCACCGAAGCGAAGGCTTCGTTGATCTCGAACAGGTCGATGTCGTCGATCGTCATGCCGGACTTGGCGAGCACGGCGGCCGTGGCTTCCACCGGACCATCCAGATGGAAGTAGGGATCCGAACCCACCAGCACCTGGGCCCGGATCCGGGCACGGGGTTGCAGACCCGCCGCCTTGGCGCGCTCTTCGGTCATCCACAGCACCGCGGCGGAGCCGTCGGAAATCTGCGAGCTGTTGCCCGCGGTGTGGATGCCCCCCTCTTCCACCGGCTTGAGCTTCGCCAGACCCTCGCGTGTCGAGGGCCGGGGCCCCTGGTCCCGGGTCACGGTCTGCTTTCCGCCGGTGGGACCCTCGGCTCCGATGACCGGCGCTTGCACCGGAACGATCTCCCGGTCAAAGCGACCCTCTTGCTGAGCGCGGGCGGCGTGCTGCTGGGATCGGAGGGCCAGGGCATCGACCTCGTCCCGGGTGATGCCACGTTTTTCGGCAATGCGCTGGGCCGCACCAAATTGATCAGGCATGTCCCAGGGAAAGCTCTCGGGTCGTGAAGTGCCCGGCCCGTGGATGCCCTCGGACCCCAGGGGTACACGGCTCATGGCCTCCACCCCGCAGGCGATGCCCACGTCGATGGCTTCCGCCAGCAACAGGCCATGGATCATGTGATTCGCCTGCTGGGACGAACCGCATTGGCAATCGACGGTAGTGCCCGCCACCTGGTAGGGCAGACCCGCCGCGAGCCAGGCGTTTCGGGTGATATTGAACGACTGCTCACCGGCCTTGGTGACACACCCACCCACGATCTGCTGGATCTCCCGGGGCTCGAGCTTCGCCCTTTCGATCACGCCTTTGACAGACGCCATCAGCAGCTCCGTGGGGTGAAGTCCCGACATCCATCCGTTGCGTTTTCCAATCGGAGTGCGGACTGCCTCGACGATGACCGGTGGACCCATGGCGTTTCTCCTGGATGCTCGAACTCGGGTTGGGGTTCTCAATCCTTGGGCAACCCCAGGATCCGTTCCGCGATGATGTTGCGCTGGATGTTCGGCGAGCCGCCTCCGATGACGGTGCCGTGGAAGTTCAGGGAACGGGCCTGCCAGTCTCCCTCGCACTGACCCTCGGAGCCCTGAAGTCCCAGGGCCAGCTCCGACATCTCGATTTCGATGGAACCGCGGAGCAGCTTGTTGATCGAGGTCTCTGTCGAGGGAGCCTCACCTCGGAGCTGGCGGGTCAGATGGCGGACGCCGTTGAGCCGCATCGCGGAGATCCGGGCCTGAAAGCTGGCCAGCTTCCGGCGGACCGAAGCGTCCTCCAGGGCCGGCCGCCCATTCTTCCGGGAGCCGCGCGCCAGCTCGATGAGATCTTCCAGGTGGCGAACCTTCTCGGTGGCTTCGGAAATTCCCGAGCGCTCGTGGGCCAGGGCGCCCATCACGACCCTCCAGCCCTGGCCTTCTTCGCCCAGGCGGTTGCCCACGGGAACCTTCACGTCCTTGAAGAAGACCTGGTTGAAGCTGTGCACGCCGGTGAGACTGACGATCGGTTGCACCTCGATGCCCGGCGAGTCCATGGGGATCAGCAGACAGGTGATGCCCCGAACCTTGGAAGGCGAGGAGTCCGTATCGCAGCGAACCAGCATGAAGATCCATTTCGCCCGATGGGCCAGGGTGGTCCAGATCTTCTGCCCGTTGACGACGTACTCGTCGCCCTCGCGCACGGCCCGACACTGGAGCGAGCCGAGGTCGCTCCCGTGATCCGGCTCCGAGTAGCCCGTGCACCAGAGCGAGCGTGCGTTCAGCAGGTCGGGCAGGAAACGGCGTTTCTGCTGATCGGTTCCCCAGCGAATCAGCGCCGGGCCCACCCAGGTCAGCCCCATGAAATCGAACCCCAGGGAGGGCGCCCTCGCCGCGGACATCTCTTCCTTGAGGATGAACTGCTGCAACACCGTGCCCCCGCCGCCGCCCACTTCGGTGGGCCAGGAAAAGCCGATCCATCGCCTCTCGACCAGCTTTTCGCACCACTTCTTCATCGCCCCGGGATCCGGGGTCTCGGTGCCCGGATGGTTCTCGGCGACGAAGCGCCGCACCTCGTCTCGAAAGGCCTCCTCCTCCGGCGTGAAGTCAAAGTCCATCAGTAGCCCCCCAGGGACGCGATGCGATCGTGGTGATGGTCTTCGTCGCCGAACATGGGGCGCGCCCACTTCGATCGTTTCAGGTAAAGCTGAATGTCGTACTCCTCGGTATACCCGACGGCACCGTGGAGCTGGACGCCGTCGATGCCGATGCGTGAGAACGCCAGGCTACC
The DNA here is from genome assembly GCA_022571825.1 of Myxococcales bacterium. Taxonomy (GTDB): domain Bacteria; phylum Myxococcota_A; class UBA9160; order UBA9160; family SMWR01; genus JACZXC01. Next base: position 2,862 of record JACZXC010000312.1, read on the forward strand.
GAACGCCTTGGCTTCGGAAACCGCCAGCGGCACCCGGGCCGGGGCGCGGTCCAGCGCCCAGGCCGCGTAGTAGACCAGCGACTTGAACGACTCGATGTCCGTGTACATTTCCGCCAGGGGGTGCTTGACGCCCTGGAAACGTCCGATCGGCGATCCGAATTGGATGCGATCCTTGGCGTAGGACACGGTCGAGGCCAGGGCGGCCTCAGCGGCACCGATCATCTCCGCGCAGACCGCCGCCGCTCCGCGATCCAGGACCCGAGAGATCGCCGGCCCCGCCGTTGCCGGAGCCCCGAGGACATCCTGAGCTGCGACCTGGACGTCGTCAAATCGCACGGTTCCCAGACACTTGGTCCGATCCAGGGTGGGAACAGGAGTGACCTCGAGGCCTGGAACATCACCGTCGACGACGGCCAAAGCCAGGTCCGCGTCGTCCCCCCCCGTCCGGAAGGCGACCACCAGGAGGTCCGCCCGATTCGCATCGACGACGAAGGGCTTCTCGCCGTCGAGGACGAAGGTGTCGCCCCGTCGGCGGGCGGTCAGACGGACGCCCTCGGTCGACCAGACGTCTGCCTGATCGAGAAGCGCCAGGGATCCGATTCGCGAGCCGTCGGCAATGACGGGGAGCCAGCGTCGCCGCTGCTCTTCGCTCCCGATGTCGCCGATGACCGAGGCCGCGAGCAGCGTTGAAATCAAGGGAGACGGGAAGAGGGTGCGGCCCGTCTCCTCGAACATGACGACCTGGTCGACCCAGCCGAGGCCCGCGCCCCCGTACTCCTCGGGGATCAACAGTCCCAGGAAGCCGAGCTCGGCGAGCTGCTTCCAGAGCTCCCGGGAATAGCCCTCCGGCGTCTCGATCAGGCGGCGGACCTCGTTCATCGGACACTGCTCGTCGAGGAGTTTTCGCACCTGCTGGCGCAGAAGCTCCTGCTCTTCCGAGAATCCGAAGTTCATGAGCGAGCTCGTCGGGGATCTTCGTACATCGTGCGGCAGCCGCAGCCAGGCACGATACGGAAGCGGGGCCGAAAGTACCAGGTAGACGTCAACGTGGCGGTCGAGCGAATCCGTCGGGCCGCCGATACCGCGATGGAGGCCCGGGGGATCCGTGACCACCGGAGGGCACTGAGCCATACCAGCGTTTCCTACGTCTCCTTGGACGAGGTGCTCCGGGACTATATGACGCGGCTCAGGAAGCGGAAGGCGAAGCTCGCCTCGATCCGACTCTTCGAGTCCCATGGAGACCGACTTCGCGAGCACTTCGGCAGCGGCTTCCCCGCGAGCGAGCTAACGGACGATGCATTGGAGGGCTACATCGAGACGCGGCTCGAAGACGTCACCATCTCCACGGTCAACTCCAGTCTTCGAGTGCTACGGGCGACC
>JACZXC010000313.1 GCA_022571825.1 Myxococcales bacterium
GTGTAGCGATCCGAGAGGAAGTAGTAGTAGGCCTCGTGTCCGTAGACGAAGATCGACTCATCCGAGCTCACCTCTTCCCGGATGAAGCGCACGATGGGCTCGACGAAGGTCTCGAAGGCGGACAGCCGCAGGTGCGCGCGTTCGAGCTCGACCTCGTAGATGGCGCGAGAGCCGTGTACGGCCATCAAGGCCCCGCTGATCGCGAGCAGGGAGCCGACGGAAATGATCTCGCCCAGGGCGGTCGCGCGGCGCCCGCGCAACGAGAAGAGCAGGAGCAGTACCGCCGGATACACGCCGATGACGTGATAGAAATCGGCTCGGGGAAACGCCGACAGAACCGCCGCAAACGCGAAGGCGGTCAACGCAATCCGCCGACGATCGTCCGCCGACACCCGTCCGGAGCGAACCGTCTGCACCCAGCGCCAAACGGCGGCTGCGAAGGCGACCGGAATCGAGGTGTAGAGGCAACGCGTGAAGAGCTCTCCGGCCATCCAGTAGGCTGGATAGGCATCGCGCCCCGGGAGCTCGTCGCGAACCAGCATCGACCAGTAGGGACCCGGGAAGTAGGAGAAGGCATCCATGTCCCGGAGAGCGCCCAGGTCCCACCAGGCCAGCGGCGTGGCGAAGGCTACGCCGCTGGTGGGGAAGTACCCGGTGAAGGGCCGAATCAGACCGCTGGTGGCCATCTCCGGGAGAACGCCCTGCCAGGCCAGGGTTCCCGCCAACGGGAGCCACGGTATCGCGAGGCCCGCGGCAAACGCACCGATCTCGGATCGGCGCCGACCCGCCCGGGGGCGGGGGACGCGGAGGCACATTTCCGGGAAGCTCAGCAGCACCAGGGCCACGCCGGCCACGTAGAGGCCGAGGTTCTGCTTGGATGCAATCGAGGCTCCGACGCAGACACCGGCGAGCACAAGCCGATTCCGGCTGCGTGCGTCCGGATCGATCAGCAGCGCCATCCCGCCGCAGGCGAAGGCAAAGGCCAGATCCGAATACATGTAGGCGGTATACCCGGGCCAGGCGAGAAACTTGAAGCTCAGTAGCGAGAGTCCGAAGAGCGCGGCACGGCCGCGGTCGAGCAGCTGCAGGGAAGCCAGGTAGAGGCCCAGGGTGAGCCCGGCGAACACGATCGCCGCCAGCGCGCGCGCGACGCCGAGATGCTCGCCGAATATTCGCATCGCCGAGGCGAGGAGATACGCGGCCCCCGGAAACCAGTAGGCGTCGATATCGCGGTAGAAGACCGCCCCGCGCAGGATCTTGGCCGCCGCGGTCAGCAGCGCTCCCTCGTCGTTCGCGGGCAGACCCCGGTCCGCGACCAGCGCCGAAATCGCGAATCCCAGCAGCAAAAGAACCGGGGCGAAGACGACCGGGCGTTGTACCCACTCCAGTGACGCGCGCGAGTACTGTCTCATCACGTCGAGTTCCTCTCACCCTTCCCGCTTCACCAGTCGCGCGACGTAGTGTGCACTCCAGGAGCGGAAGCGCGAGCGTTCGAGGAAACGCTCGATTCCCGAAAGCATCTCGGCCACCGGTCGGGGAGTGAAATCGGGAAGGAAGGTCAGGTAGGTCAGATCCGCGTCCCAGGTCGCGCCGGCGACGGGGGGCAACGAATCCGGCTTGATCCACGCCTCGGTCCCGTCGTCGATCTCTCGGATCAGCGGGAACAGGTAGCCCATGTAGAGAGCGAAGAGGGGGTTCTTGGTGTTGATCTCGTGCAGGAAGAAGGATCCACCCGGGCGCAGCACCCGGACGATCTCCTCCAGCGCGTGTCGGCGGATCCCCGGGTCGATGATGTGATGGATCACATTCACGCCGTAGGCAAAGTCGAAACAGCCGTCGGGGTAGGGAAGCGCACGCGCATCCGCGGCCAGAAGCTGGATCGATGTCCCGTGACTCGCGACGTATCGGCGGGCCGCCCGGGCCTGGGCGGTCGAGCGGTCGCAGGCGCTCATGGGGTAACCGAGGCGGGCAAGCTCCACCGCGTACCAGCCATGTCCGCAGCCGATTTCGAGTCCCTTCGCCCCGGGCTCGACTTGGACTTCCCGCAGCCAGCGGGCCGTAACGTCGACCTTGCGAGCGACCACCCGCTCTCGAACAGCCGCTGGAATCTGAGTGTCGTATTTCTCGGCCAGCGCGTCGAAGTGTTCCTGAACACGCCCCTCCCGGACCACCGACACGATCACGCGGCGCCAGCGACCGAACGCGAGCAATCCCAGGGCCAGGGCGTACCAGGTGGTTCCCAGCCGGAACAGCGCAATCGAAACCACAGCGGTCTCGAAGGCCATGCCCATTCCGTTCAACATGAAAATCATGCTCGAGCCGGAGACTCCGGCACCCAGGGGCAGGAGCGTGAGGCCACCGCCCAGGGTACCCAGGGAAAAGACCTCGGCCGCGGCGGCGGCTGAGATGGGATCCCCCAGCTGGCCGACGATTCCCCAGAGACCCAATACCGGCATCAGCCAGGCGGCCAGCGAGGTGGCTCCAACCAGGGCGATGGTACGAGGCGCCAGGAGCACCCGGAGCCACTCTCTCTCCACCCGCCGAAACAGCCGTGTGATGGCGAACAGGCCGATGGCGAAGCCCGCCAAGAGCGGCCAGTTCGAGGTCGCCACGATCAGGAACACCACCAGGGTCAGTGCGTCGGCGATCCGTTCCACGGCCCAGACCGTCAGGACCACGCGTCGGGCCTCGGGAATCCGCCGCGCGACCAGTGCCGTGCGAATCAGCTCCCCGAGGTAAAGTGGCGTTGCGAAGGCCGGAAGCGTGCCGAAGTAGATGGCGAGGCTGGTCCGGGTCGGCACGCTCTGGAGATAGCGCCGCGTGAGGAAGTGCCAGCGAAACCAACGAATCGCCAGGTTCACCGAAGTCAGCACCGCGATCGCGGCGACGGCGAGCGCAAGCCCGGGCGTGGCGACTTCCACGAAGGCAGCCTGCCCCCCGTAGATCCACCAGAACGCGGTGGCGGACAGTCCGGTCGCCGCCACCAAGAGGGCGGGAACGCCCATGATTCGCCGCATCCGTCACCTCGACCGCGCAAAGCGGTCGGCTAATCTTGGGGTGGCCGATGCATCGATGGCAAGGGCTGGTCGTGATTGCAGCTGGATCGGGGTTGGCGATCGGCCTCGCGTGGGGCGGACTGCAGCGCGACGAGGCCCCGGACACCCGCAGCCGCCGGGCCTCGGGATCCGGGGAATCGAGGGTGCCCGATGCCCTCGACCCGCTGCGCGACGAGATCGCGGCCCTCGACGTCGCCCTCGCCACCGAACGAGAGGCGCGCCGAGATCTCGAGCTGGAGGTCGGCCAGCTTCGCCAGGAGTTCGCAGCGCTCGAGCGATTCCCGATCGATGAGCCGGAGCCCGCCACCGGGAAGGAGTCCGGCGCACCCGACCCGCCCGCCGCGCTGTTCCAGGCGGCCAAGCTGCAGGACGCGGGCGTTTCCGAGGACGCAGTCCAGCAACTGCGAGAGCGACACGACCGGGGCGTGCTGGACGAACTCTATCTCCAAGACCAGGCCGCGCGCGAGGGCTGGCTGCATTCCGCCCGGTACCGCCGGGAGCTGCAGGGCCTCCGGACCGAGCTGCGGGAAGAGCTTGGAGAGGGCGACTACGATCGTCTGCTCTACGCCGTGGGTCGGAAGAATCGCGTCATCACGGTGAGCGTGCTCCACGCCTCGCCGGCCATGGAAGCCGGCATCCTGGCGGGCGATGTGATCTACAGCTACGACGGGCGCCGGATCTTCGACCTTCGGACGTTGAAGCTCGCGACCAGCCAGGGCCAGCTGGGGTTCACGGTGAGTGTTGGCGTCGTGCGCGGGGACCAGCACCTTCGCTTCTTTCTCCCGCGCGGACCCCTCGGCATCACGATGCGGCCCGCTACCCGTCCCCCCGATCGGCGCTAGCCCTCAATTGGAGTTGACCCGCTTTCGTGGATACCTCACCACTTGGGTGAGGAGAATCCGCGATGCCGAAGAGTCGTCGGCTTCAGACGCCGGAGCGCTCCCGGTCACGGCCGTTTCCCCCGCCTGCTTGAGCCTTTCCCCTGGCCGTAGTCGTCCCAGGGCGAGAGCCCCTGGCTGCGCGGGTCCTTCGTCTCCACCAGGTGCCGCTCCAGGCGTTCGCGCAGCGAGCGCTCCACGTCGGTCAGCTCGGGGTCGCCGGCGCGGTTGTGGATCTGTCCCGGGTCCGCCTGGACGTCGTAGAGCTCTTCCTCCGGCCGCTTGCCGAAGATCAGGGG
>JACZXC010000314.1 GCA_022571825.1 Myxococcales bacterium
TGGCGCCGCGCACCTCGAGGCCCCGGGTGCGCGCCCGGTCGGCCAGCGCGCCCGCTTCTTCGGGCGGACAGCCACAACGCGGCAGGCCCACGTTGACGTCGATCAGCACCTCGGACACGCCCCCCGCGGCCGCTGCCTCCACCGTCGCGGCCGAATCGACGGCGAGGGTGACGCGAGCGTCGATCGCACCGAGCCGGCTCGCGTCCACCACTTCGTTCGCCAGCAGCAGGTCCTCGCCCAAGCCCGCCCGGGCCAGGCCCTCCATTTCTCGAACCGTGGCGCAAGTCAGGGCGCGGTGACCCTGTTCCACCTGCCGCCTTGCCAGAGCCGTGCACTTGTGAGCCTTCACGTGGGGTCGCAGCCGCAGCCCGGGCAGCGCCGCTGCCATGCAGCGTAGATTGTGGTCGAGAGCATCCGCCTCGACCAGAAGCGCCGGCGTTTGCAAGTCCGCGATTCGAACCAACGCCCCTCCGAATTGGCTCCGGACAGGGTAGAGGGGCCGAGGGGGTGCGTCAGCGCTTCCCGGAGCGTTGCAAATCCGTGGCGTGGCGAAGACTGTACTCGTAGAGCTCTGCGATCTGCTTCTCGGTGTCTTCGTCCATATCCCGGAAGCGCAGGCCCATTCCACGCTGGTGGGTCCGGAAGTTGGGCCCGATATTGTGGGTTACGACCTCGGCCTGAACCTTGACGATCGTGTCCTTGTCGCCAATGCGGATGGTGAGCTCGACGCGAGTCCCGAGATCGACGGGGCGATCGGTGCGGATGAAGAGACCACCTCGGGACAGATCGGTCATCAGACACTGTCGGAGCTCGCCGAGGTTGGAGAAGGAGAGGCCGAGTCGCGTGGGTACCCGCACGGACTTGCGTTGGCTGGTGAGTTCTTCGGGGACCCCCGGCGTCAGCCGCTTGGCGAGCACGCTGTTGCACGCCGTCCACCGGGCCAGCTCTTCGGACGTAAGCTCGCCATGGGCGCGCTTCTTCTCCAGCCGGGAAAATTCGCGAAAGACTCTGCCGATATCCACGATTGCAGGACTCCGCAGGGCTCATCGGCCGATCCCTCCACGGACTTGGCCGCAGCCGAGCGAAGCGGACGAACTATCGACGGCGAGCGTCCATGCAGTCCTCGCAGAGGGCGGTCGGCGGCGCGCCAGCGGCCCCAGCGGCCGGCAGGCCGACAAAGGCCTCCTGGCCCCGCTCCAAGCGCTCCTCACAGTCAGCGCAGCGCTCGGGGCGGTTGAGGATCAGGGACTGCCAGCCGATCACGTCGGAGAACTCGCCGCGCTCGGGGGGCGTTGCGGCCTCGGGCCGGGGCGGACCTTGTCTTCGGAGGGGCCGGCGATGGCGGCGGCGTATCCGCTCCCGGGCTCGATCCGCCCCCTCGACCACATCCTCGATCAGATCCCCCACATTCTCACTCACCGCTTCCACCATGCTGAAGGCCTCTTCGAGCACATTGCGCACGAGATTCGAGGCCGGGACGCGGAGATCTTTCGCCATACGACGGATATCGTCCGCGAGGGCGTCCGAAACGCGTGTGTGAAGCACCCGCTCCTTCCGCTCGCGAGACCAGCCGCTTCCGCTGCGCTCGGTACCCTGGGGATCGCCCTCGCTCATGAGACACAATGTATCACAAAGTGATACATGTGCAAATCAGGCAGTCTCACGGTGGAGTACCTTCCCCGGCCGATGGAAGAGGCGAAGTTCGGCGTGGGACGTCTCATCCAGCATCTCCGGTTCGGCTACCGGGGCGTCGTCGTCGATGTCGATGCCCACTTCGAGGGGACCGAGGACTGGTACCAGACAATGGCCCGGAGCCGACCGCCGAAGGATGCTCCCTGGTACCACGTGTTGGTCCACGATTCGGGCCACATGACCTACGTGGCCGAGCGAAACCTCGAAGAGGACACCTCCGGCGAGCCGATTCGCCACCCTTTGCTGGAGCAGTTCTTCGACGACTTCCGCGGCGGTCTCTACGTTCGCGACCAAGCACTCAACTAGCGGCAACGGGACGACCCGAGGGATGGGTGCAAAGCCACCGGCCTAGAGATAGGTGAGCCAGCGCTCGTACTTGCGCTCGCGGCCCGCGACCACCTGGAAGAAGGTGCTCTGGAGAAGTCGGGTCAGGGGACCTCGGACACCACGGCCGACGACCCGGCGGTCGACTTCGCGAACCGGGGTGACCTCCGCCGCCGTTCCCGTCAGGAAGACCTCGTCGGCGATGTACAGCTCATCTCGTGTGATCGGCCGCTCGACCACCTGGATGCCCTTGTCCCGGGCGAGCTCGATCACCGTGGAGCGGGTGAGGCCGTCGAGGATCGTGTGCAGTGGCGGAGTACAGAGGATCCCATCGCGCACGAGGAAGATGTTCTCACCGGTGGCTTCGGAGACTAGGCCGTCCACGTCGAGCATGATCGCCTCGTCGTAGCCATCGAGCAGCGCTTCGCGCTTGGCGAGGATCGAATTGACGTAGTCTCCGCAGGTCTTGCCTTTGCTCATCTTCGAGTTGACGTGGTGACGAACGAAGGTGGAGACCTTCGCTCGAATCCCTCGCTCGACTCCTTCTTCGCCGAGGTACTTGCCCCAGGGCCACGCGATCACCGCAACGCGGATCGGGTTCTCGGCCGGGTTGAGGCCCATTTCTCCCGCGCCGACGAATACGATCGGGCGGATATAGCCCTGATCGAGCCCGTTGCGCCGGAGCGATTCGATACACGCCGACTCGATCTCCTGTCGGGAGAAGGGAATCTCCAGCAGGTTGATGCGGGCGGAATCGAACAACCGGCGAACGTGATCGCCCAGCCGAAACACGGCCGAGCGCTCGTCGCTGGTGCGATAGCAGCGGATGCCCTCGAAAACCCCGAGTCCGTAGTGAAGCGTGTGGGTGAGGATGTGGACCGTCGCATCGGACCAGTCGACCATGCGCCCGTCCAACCAAACGGCCTCGCCCCGGATCGCCTTCGAGCTCGGGTCGGAGCTCATCGTGCACCACCGCCTTGCTTCCGCTCGGTCGCGAGACGAAGCTCGCGCAGCGTCTCCGAACACCGCGGCTGGATTTGAACCGCGCCCGCGAGCATCGACTGGGCCTCAACGGCCTTGCCCACTGCGAGGGGCATCCGACTGGTGAACAGGTAGGGCTTCTCGCGATCGCCTGCCAGCTCGAGAGCCCGACCCATCCCACCGCTATCGGCCAAACCGGCCCGACTACGAAGACGCTCCCTGGAGCTTGCGGACCAACAGTGCCCGAACCACGCCCGGGTCGGCCTTCCCCTGAGTGCGCCGCATCACCTGGCCCATCAGGAAGTTGAGGAGCTTGGCGTCTCCTTCGCGATAGCCCGCGACGCTCTTAGCCTGAGCTTGCAGGACCTCGTCGACGACCCTCTCCAGAACGCCCGTGTCCGATACGGCTTCGAGGCCCCGCTCCCGCACCATCGCCTCCGGATCGCCGCCCGACTCCACCAGATCGGCGATCAGCCCCCGCGCGCTTCCCACCGAGGTCCGGCCGGATTCGACCAGACGAATCAAACTGGCCAGCGCTTCGGGGGTGATGGCCGCGCCCTCGATCTCGCGGTCCTTCTCGCGCAGCGCCTGGAGCACGTCGCGCAGCAGCCAGTTGGCTACCGGCTTGGCTTCGCCGCAGGCGGCGGCGGCCTCGAAGGGGTGGCGGTGATCCGCTTCTCCGTGGATGGCGCCACGCGCGAGACCTACGAGCGGATCCGCGTCGGCGGCAAGTTCGATCGCTTGCTCGACAATCTGCGTCTCATGCGCAGTGCCATCACCGAACACAATCTGCCCACGTCCGTGGAAATGGGCGTCACGCTCTCACTGGACAACCTTCGCGAGGTGCCGCTGTTCTTTGACGTCTTCGGCTGCTTTGTGGACGACGACCTCATCACGTTCGGCCTATTGAACTCGCTGACCGCCGGCGACATCGACTACTACGAGGGCGCGAAGCTCGTCAATCTGGATCGGCTGAACGTGCCCTGCCTGCCGCTGTGGTCGAATACTTATGTGGGTTACGATGGCCGGGTCAGCGCCTGCTGTCGCGACTATCACGGCGAACTGGTGGTCGGCGCGAGGGGCTGGGTGCGCACCCGTCTGCCGCTGCCGCGCGCGCCCTTCGTCGTGACGGCGCTGGAGCCCGGCCGATCGTGGGCCTGGCGTGGCGATCTGCTCTGGCTAACGCTGGACTTCAACGATCGCGTCGAACCCGAGGGCATCGTCGGCA
>JACZXC010000315.1 GCA_022571825.1 Myxococcales bacterium
CGCTCCCCGTAGAGCAACACATGATTCGAGGGATAGCCAGCCACGAACTGCTCGATGTTGGCAACCAGCCGAGCCACGGCGCTCTCGACCCCGACCAGATCATCGAGATCGAAGAGGTGGGGATCTTCGATGGCGACGAGTCGCCCGGGACCCCGGCTCACATCCCACCGAAAGGCCAGATGGCGATCGAAGGCGTCGCTATCCAAAGGTGTTCCCGCGAGATGGTCGAGGACCTTTTCACCGAGCTCGAGAACGCGTTGCAAGCTCGCAACAAGGCGGCTCAAGCGACCCATCATTTCGGACTGTAGACTGACATTCATGGAGGCAAATCGCTACGCAGTGCAGTGCCTTCGTAGCTGGCGAGCCTCACCCAACGGCGGCGCGATGCTCCAATTCGAGGGGGCCGTCGCAGAGCTCAGCATCGGTCGGGATGGGTCCACCCGCCTCCGGGCCTTCCCGGGCTCCTCCCTACCCCCCGATCCCGGGCCGGGAATCGGACGTCCTCCTCAGACACCATCCCATTCACGACCCGTTCCCCGGGAGAAGGGCGGATTTCAAATCGAGCACGAAGGGCCCGAGGGCTTTGCCCGGGCAGTGGTGCAGGCGGACCCCTTCGTGGTGTGCGTCCGGAACCGAAACGGCTCGATCCTCGCGGAGCTGCGAGACTTGGCTTTCACCCCCGACGCTCGGGGGCGCATCTCCCTCTTGGTCCGCCCCGGCGAGCGTTTCTTCGGATTCGGCGAGAAGCCCGGTGGCCTCAACAAGCGCGGGACCCGGCTTCGAATGCGCAACCGGGATCCGGAACTGTCCGGGAACGACCCACTCTACACCGCGATCCCCTTCTTTCTGGGACTCGCGCGGGGGGCGGCGAGAGACATCGAGTGTCGCGGCGTCTTGTTGGAGGCCCTGGGGCCCTCCCGATTCGACGTCGCCGCCACCTGGCCCGACCGCGTGGTCATGGAAGCCGACACCGGCGGCATCGATGTGACGGTCTTCCCGGGACCCCAGCCGCGCGATGTCATCCGCCGCTTCACGGGCCGCACCGGACGCACTCCGCTTCCGCCGCTGTGGGCGCTCGGCCACCACCAGTCGCGCTGGTCCTATGGAAGCGAGGGCCAGGTGCGTCGGCTCGCCAAGAAGATTCGAAGCTGCGGTATTCCCACCGACGCCATCCACCTCGACATCGACCATATGGATGGCTTCCGCGTGTTCACCTGGCACCCGAAGCGATTTCCCGACCCGAAACAGCTGCTAAACGATCTGCGCGATCAGGGCTTCCATGTCGTGACGATCGTGGATCCCGGCGTGAAGACCGATCCGGGCTATCCGGTTTTTCAGGATGGCCGCGACCGCGATGTCTTCTGCAAGAACGAGGATGGCAGCCTGTATACGCTCAAGGTCTGGCCCAAGGACGCGGCGCTTCCGGACTTCAATCGAGCCGACGTGCGCGACTGGTGGAGCGAGAGGCACCGGCCGCTCCTGGACGCCGGCGTGGCGGGTATCTGGAACGACATGAACGAGCCCGCTGGCTGGGCACGGGAGCTTCGCCTGGGGAAGCTGATCGTGCCGCTGCGGAAGCAGGACCTGTCCCGGGTGCGCCAACGCGATCCGTCCGAACCCGAGCGTTCAGTTCGCCACGAAGAGGTGAGAAACATCTACGGCCACCAGGAGTGCCGTGCCACCCGCGCTGCCTTCACGGCGTCGAACGGGGAGCAGCGCGCCTTCGTTCTCACGCGTTCCGGCTATGCGGGGATCCAGAGGTTCGCGGCCGTGTGGACCGGAGATAACCAGAGTCGCTGGTCCCACCTGCGCCAGTCGATTCCAATGCTTCTCAACCTGTCGCTCTCGGGTGTGGCCTTCTGCGGCGCCGACATCGGGGGCTTCGCCCTGCCGTGTTCCCGGGAGCTCTACGCGCGTTGGATCCAGCTGGGAGCCCTCTACCCCTTCGCGCGAACCCATTCCATGTGGTTGAAGGGCCGACAGGAGCCGTGGAGCTTCGGGCGGCGAGTGGAGGCCATCGCCCGTTCGGCTCTGGAGCTGCGCATGCGCCTGCTTCCCTATCTCTACGGTCTGTTCCGCGAGGCCGAGGAGACCGGCGCACCGGTATGGCGACCGCTCTTCTACGAGTTTCCCAACGATCCCGAGTCCGCCATGGTGGAGGATCAGTTGCTGCTGGGGCCCTCTCTGCTGGTGGCGCCGGTCGTCGAGAAGGGAGCTCGCGAGCGCGAGGTGTACCTGCCCCCCGGCGTCTGGATCGCATGGCACGACGACGCCCGCTATCACGGCCCGAGACGAATCCGCGTACCCGCCCCCCTCGAGCGGTTGCCCCTGTTCGTGCGCGGCGGCGCGATCATTCCCACGCGGAGTCCGGTGGGTCACGTCGCGGCGCCCCCAGAAGAACCCTGCGTGATCGAACTCTTTCCCGGAGCGGATTCGAAACAACAGCTCGTCGAAGACGACGGGGTCTCCATCGCCTACCGGAACGGACAAGTCGCGCGGACGCCCCTGCAGCTTTGGCACCGTGCCGGCGGCCGGTTGCGCCTGGAGATTGGGAGACGCGAGGGCGAGTACGCGCTGCCGGAACGCACTGTTCGCATTACGGTTCGCGGGTCTCCCGTGCCCGACGCAGTCACCTTCGACGGGGTCCGGCTGGAGGGCGGCCCCGCGCTGCCGAGCTACCGGTTCGGGGAGGGTCGGGTTCACGTGCGGTTCACGGATCGAGGCGAAGCCCACGTGTTGGAGATCGAGCCCGCCCCATGACCGTGACCCGGCCTTCGGCGGAAGTCGGCCTGTGTGCCCAATGCCGGCACGCAGCGGCCCAGCGAAACGCCCGGGGCAGCGGGTTTTTGCGCTGCCTCCGCGCCGAGAGCGACCGAAGTTACCCGCGCTACCCACCCCTCCCCGTCGAAGACTGCCCCGGATTCGAGCTCGACGACAGCGGGAGTCCCGAACCCACCGGCGGAAGACACGGGCCGTCCAGATCGCGTAACCTGATCTCCTGAACAGCGGTGGACAGTCCCGAAAGTGAGGCTCCGATGAGGAGTTGGTTCATTCTCTCGGCCCTCGGCAGCGATCGACCCGGTCTCGTCGCCGAGCTCGCGCAGCTCATCTACGACAGCGACGCCAATCTGGAAGACTCGCGGATGAGCATCCTCGGCAGCGACTTCGCGGTGATCCTTCTGTGCTCGTCCGCCGCCAAGGACGCGGAGCACCGTCTGGTGACCGGGTCGAAGATACTCGAGCGCGAGCATGGCCTCACCGTTCTGATTCGAACCCTCGATGGCCATCGGCGCCCACCGATCCCGGCGCCGGGCTCGCGCTTGTATCGGATCGAGGCTTCGGGTGAAGACCGCGCCGGCATCGTCGCGGGTCTGTGCCGTCTACTCGCGGATCGGGGCGTAAACATCGCTGAGCTCTCGACCCGGAGCCGGAGCGGGCCCGGTGGCTCGCCCCACTACGAAATGACCATCGCTGCCGAGGTGCCGGAGACCGCGGACATCCAGGAGCTGAGGCAGGCCCTGGAGGCGGAAGCGGACCGCCTCGTCATCGACGTCGCGTTGACACCCGATTAGCCCTGACCCGAGATCGAAAACGCCCCGGATGCGGAGAGGGGGGCGGCGGCGAAGTAGAGCGCAGCCCCGGTCACGCTTGCCCAGCGGTGAGTTGACGCCCCGCGAGTGGCGTATGGCCGGTGCCATCCAGTACCGGCGAGCCATGAGCCGAAGCCCCCCTCTCCGCATCGGGCGCAGTGGATCGTCGACGCGCTAGCGCGGCTTCCAGCGCCCGGGCAGAGGACTCCCGATGATCTGGAGAAACACCTCGAGGAAGCGATAGGTCAGCCCCCACACCACTTGCCCGTCCGGTATCCCCACCCGAATCCCCGGGAGAGGCTCCTCCCCGCTCCATGGCGCCGGGTACTCGACGTGGCGTTCGGGATCGAGAAGTGACGACACCGGGAACCAGAAGGCGTCTTGCACCTCGTGATTCGCCACCAGCTCCGCTGGATCTTTCACGTAGTACACGAAGGCGGAGACCAGCAACGACGGAACACCCGCCACGCGATGACCCTGCATGTCGTCCAGTCGCCCGATCCGCTCCGCCGCGTCCAGATGGATCCCCACCTCCTCCAGAGTCTCCCGCTCGGCGGCGCTGTGGGCGTTCGCGTCGCCGAGGTCGACCCGCCCCCCCGGAAACGCCACTTG
>JACZXC010000316.1 GCA_022571825.1 Myxococcales bacterium
GGCCACGCAATGATCCGGGCAGTCGTTTGCCAGCGATCTCGCCGATGGCGACGGCCAAGAGCGGGCCGCGCACGAGGTCGAGTCGAACGACCCTGACCGATGACCTCACGCGGGCCGCGACCCCGTGATATGACCGATCACCTCGTCGGCGAACCCCGAGGTCGGCACCAACGTGGCCCCGGAGAGTTGGCGGGCCAGATCGTAGGTGACCGTCTTTGCGCCGATTGCCGCTTCGAGCCCCCCGACGATCGCCTCGGCGACATCATGCCAGCTGAGTGCTTCAAACATCATCACTCCAGAGAGGATCAAGCTGCCCGGATTGACCTTGTCCTGACCGGCGTATTTGGGTGCGGTTCCGTGTGTCGCTTCGAAGACGGCAAGCCCGTCACCCATGTTGGCACCAGGAGCCATTCCCAGACCGCCGACTTGCGCCGCACACGCGTCCGAGAGATAGTCACCGTTCAGGTTGGGAGTCGCGATCACCGAGTACTCGGCCGGCCGCAGGAGCACTTGTTGGAACATGGCGTCGGCGATCCGGTCCTTGATGACCACCCGATCTCCGCCTCCTGCATCACCCTTCCCGAGTTGGTCCTCTCGAATGGTCTTCTCGGCGAACTGTTCCTCGGCGACCTCGTATCCCCAGTCACGGAATGCGCCCTCGGTGAACTTCATGATATTGCCCTTGTGGACCAGAGTCAGGCTCTTCCGTCCATGCTCGATCGCAAATTTGAGGGCGGCGCGAACCAGACGCTCGGTTCCCTCCCGGGATATGGGCTTGATGCCAATCCCGGAGGTTTCGGGAAATCGGATCTTCTTGACGCCCATCTCCTCTTGGAGAAAACGAATCAGCTTCCGGGCCTCTGGCGATTCCGCCTTCCACTCGACCCCCGCATAGATGTCCTCGGAATTCTCCCGGAACAGGACCACATCGACGTCCTGCGGATTCTTCACGGGGCTGGGGACCCCGGGATACCAGCGCACCGGTCGCAGGCATACATACAGATCGAGGATCTGTCGCAGCGCCACGTTGAGGCTGCTGATGCCGCCCCCCACCGGGGTGGTGAGGGGGCCCTTGATTCCCACCCGATAGTCCCGGAAGGCCTCGAGGGTGGCTTCCGGAAGCCACTGCCCGGTCCGGTCGTAGGCCTTCTGACCCGCGAAGACCTCGATCCACTGGAGCTTCCGCGCCCCCCCGTAGGCCTTCTCCACGGCGACGTCGAAGACTCGGACCGCGGCGGCCCAGATGTCCGGGCCCGTGCCATCGCCCTCGATGAAAGGAACGATGGGTCGCTCGGGAACCGTCAATTTTCCGCCGGCGTCGACGCGAATCGGCTGCCCGTCCGCGGGAACTCGGGGCTCGTCGTGATTCGTCATGGCGGGGCTCACTTCCCATCCCCCGGACGCGCAACCCGGAGCCCCAACTCCAGGAGCGCCGCCGCGGGAACCTCCGCCGGCGCGTCCATGAAGACGTCCTGGCCCCGCTGGGTCTTCGGAAAAGCGATGACGTCCCGCAGGCTTGAGGCGCCGGCCAGGACCATCACCCAGCGGTCGTAGCCATAAGCGAAGCCGCCATGGGGAGGAGCCCCCGCGTCCAGCGCATTCAGGAGGAAGCCGAAGCTCTCCTCGGTTTCCTTCTTGGTGTAGCCGAGGATCTCGAAGATCCTTCGCTGCACATCGCTGCGATGATTGCGCAGACTCCCCGATCCGAGCTCGACCCCGTTCAGAATCAAGTCGTAGTGGGTCCCTCGCACGCGTTCGGGCTCGGATTCGAGCCAATGGAGATCCTCGTCCCGAGGGGCGACGAACGGTTGGTGGCACGATATCAGCCGCCCCCGATCGTCCCGCACGAAGAGCGGGAAATCCAGCACGAACAGCACGTCCCAGGGCCGCGATTCGACCCGACCCAGGTCGCGGCCGAGATCCGTTCGCAGTCGCGACAAGATCGCGTTCGACCGATCCGGGTCGTCGGCCTGAAACAACAGCAGGCTGCCCGGCCGGGCGCCGGTGCGTTCGGAGATCGCGGCTCGTTCCGTGTCGGACAAGAACTTCGCGATCGGGCTCTGCCAGGTCCCATCGCTGCCCACGCGGATCCAGGCGAGGCCCCGAGCCCCGAGCTCTTTCTTGGCGAAGCCTTCCAGACGATCGATCGCGCCCCGACCCAGCTCCGCCGCGTCGTGGATCGGCAAGCACTTGACGATCCCCCCGGTGTCCACCGCCGAGCGAAACGTACGGAACTCACTCTCGCGGAACGCATCGGTCAGCTCGACCAGCTCGAGCTGGATACGCGTGTCGGGGCGATCGGATCCGAAACGCGCCATCGCGTCCGTGTAGGAAATCCGCCGGAAGGGCCGCGGCAGAACTACCTCCGCAGCCTCGGCACAGGACCGGACAGTGACCTCCTCGAGTACCTCCAGCACGTCCTCGACACCGACGAAGGACATCTCCAGATCGACCTGGGTGAACTCCAGCTGCCGATCGGCCCGCAGGTCCTCGTCGCGGAAGCAGCGGGCGATCTGGAAATACCGGTCGAACCCCCCGATCATGAGTAGCTGCTTCATGATCTGCGGCGATTGGGGAAGCGCGTAGAAAGACCCAGGCTGGAGCCGGCTCGGCACCAGAAAATCCCGCGCACCCTCGGGAGTCGACTTCGCCAGAATCGGGGTCTCGATTTCGAGAAAGTCGAGGTCGGTCAGGGTCTCGCGCACCGCTCGGGCCAGGCGGTGCCGTAGACGAAGCGCCCGCTGGAGAGGCGGGCGGCGCAGGTCCTGAATCCGGTACCGGAGGCGCGTCCCCTCCTCGGCCTCCGTCTCCTCTTCGATCGCGAATGGCAGGGGCGTCGCGCGGTTGAGCAATCGCAGCTCGGTAACCTCGACCTCGACCTCGCCGGTGAGCAACTTTGGGTTGACGGTCTCGGGAGAACGTCGCTGAACGAGTCCCCGCACGAGGATCACGTATTCCGCTCGTAGCTCTCCGGCCCGCTCATGACACTCTGTAGAAAGATCGGGTCTAAAGAGCACCTGGACCAGATTCTCGCGGTCCCGCAAATCGACGAAGATCACGCCTCCGTGATCGCGGCGACGATGCACCCAGCCGGCGAGCACGACCTCTTGGCCGACGAGGGCAGCTGTCACCTCGCCCGCCGCGTGGGTGCGCCGAAGATCGCCTAATCTGTCCAGTTCGAAATGGCCGCGCGTCACGACTCTCCCCGAACTCGCAACGAATTGCTGATCCGACGACCCTCGGAACGCCTCGCTGCGCGCCCTTCGCGCTTGCTGTGGGAATGAGATCAGCGACTCGGTTAGCAGAGACCCAGAGCAGTCGCCAGCGAACGAACCCGCAGAGGCGCCGACTCGAGGTACCGGAGATCCGCGCGCCGGTTGCGGGTGCGGGTCTCAGTCGTTGAGATCCGAGGCGCTGCACACGCAGTTGCGGCCGAGCGACTTGGCCCGATACATCGCCTTGTCGGACAGGTCGAGCAAGCCTTCCCGATCGCTCCGATGCAGCGGATAGGTCGCGACGCCAATGCTGATGCTCAGCCGAATCGGCGCTCCGGGTCCGCCCTCGAAGAGTGTTTCCCCGACGGTCCGCCGAATCCGCTCGGCAATCAGGAGCCCGGCCTCGAGGTCCGTGTCCACGAGCAGGATCGTGAACTCGTCCCCGCCGAATCGCGCCAGGGTGTCGACCTGGCGGATGCACTGCAGCAGCACCTCACCCAGCCGACGCAGCGTCCGCGAACCGATCAGGTGACCGAATCGATCGTTCACCAGCTTGAAGCGATCGAGATCGAGGAACAGCACACAGAGATCCTTTCCATACCGTTCCGCTCGTTGGATCTCCCGCTCCGTCGCCTTGATCAGGTACCGCGCGTTGTACACCTCGGTGACATCATCGATGAAGGCCCGCTCCTTGGCGTGGTCGAAGCGTTCGGCGTTGTGGAGAGCCAGCTCGGCGTGGGCGGCAATCAGGCGAACCCGATCGACCTCGTCCGCGTCGAATGGACGCCCATCCTCGAAGATCCAGAGCACTCCGGATTCGACGCGAACACCGTTCAGCGGGACCACCAATGCGGGGCCGGAGTCGACCTCGACCGCATCGAACACCGCGTGAAGGGCGCCCTCGGAGACGACCTCGATGCGGTCCGCGACCGGCTCCACCGGCTTCTCACCCAGTAGTGCATCGCGCAGGGCCCGCGCCTCGCC
>JACZXC010000317.1 GCA_022571825.1 Myxococcales bacterium
TCGTTCTGGTTGATGCGACGCACCCCGCCCAGGTCCCGGCTCTGCGAGTAGCCCACCGTCAGATACGTGCCCTGCGCGCCGATCGCCTCGACCCACGGCTTCCAGCCGAACTGATAAGCGAGTGAGATCTGCCAGGCGCTCGGCTTGATGCTGATCGGCTGACCATCATCTTGTTGGAAGTTCGCGGTCTCCAGGGCTCCGATCCACTCGGACACGATGGCCACGGGGCCGAGGCTGGTCTTCAGGCTTACGGCCAGCCCGGGCACGAAGCCGACGCTGTCCAATCCGAATCGAATGTCTGTTGGATCCGCTATGGGACCGAGCGTGCTCCGGTACTGTGATGACAGGAAGTTGCTGTCGAAGACCGAGGTGTTGTAATCGACGTCGACCTCGAGCGTCCAGGGACAGACGACGTGCAGCCAGTGCAGATCTTCGGGCGCCTGCTCCCCGCCGAGGGTACGCCGACACTTTCCCCTGGTGCGATAGCCCGCCGTGGCACCCAGGTGGTGACCGAAATTCCACTCCCCGGCGCGGGAGAGTCTTTCATAGGCGTCACCCCTGTAGAAGTAGACGCCCAGCGTGAAGGGAGGAAGATCCGGTGGAAGCGAGGTGAACCTGGGGGTGGGCGGCGGAGGAGGAGGCGGTCTGTATCCGAGGAGTCGGCTGAGCCTGCGGACGATTGGAGCGATGGCCATTGGCTTCACCGGCGGCGGAGCCCGGGTCACGACCTTCGGGGTGGGTGGAGGCGTGGGAAAGTCGAGTCCGATCAGGATCGCGTCCTTCCTCATCTCGAAGACCTCGATGGTCAGCGGATCGACAATGTTCAATACGTCCGCAACGGGGTCGCCCGTCGAGATTCCGAACGGCACGACCATCCGGCCGAAAGTCCCGGTGGGCCAGAACCTCTCGGTGTCGCCAAGGGTGATGAAGGCTTGGTCGACGTTGATCCGGTCGATCGAGAATTCGTCGTCCTCGGTCGTCGTGAACACGAGGTCTCGGCCAGCGTCGTATTCGAGGACGATGCTCCCTCGGGCCCAGTTGGTCGTTTGGATCTCGAATTGCAGCTGGAGCGTCTCCAGCTCGATGAACGGTTCATCCCGTTCCCGAAAATCCTCTGCCCAGCCAGGCAGTACCTCGATAACGCCGCCGAACTCCACGAACTCGTTGATCCTCGACCCCAGCCGGGAAAGGGCTTGCGCGATGATCGAACGGGTCGCGTCCTCGCGCGCGACCTTCTCCGCCTCCAGCTCCTGGATCCGTTCCTCGAGCGATCTGTGTGCCGGGGCGTTCGGCGGGTCGTAGCCTTGGGCAAGCGCGCTCTTCGGCGTCAGCAAACAGCCCGCCAGTAGGACCGCAGCTGCGATGCGCCCCCCCAATCTTCGCCACCTCCGTGCCTTCCTGGTCGGGGCAAGGCTTACTCGGTGTGGACGCAGCGGTGGGCGCACACCACCCCCTGCCGAAGGCACTGGCTGTACCGACCTATCGGCTCTGGGGGCTCGCTCACTTGAGGGGACTTCCGTGGCGACTCCGTGGACCTCGGCCTAGGGTGCGGGCTCCTCGATTTTCACCACGCGCATCTCGTCGTCGCCCACCATTCCGATCCCGGCCGCATACCACTTGTGGCTCACGTCCCCGTCCAGCAGGTCGTACTCCCGGCAACGCACCAGCTTGGTAAAGCTTCCGAACGGCGTCTCGAGGGTCGCGTCGACGTCGACGATCTCGACCCGCTCCACCGCCCCGGGTGCGTTCTCCAGGTAGAACTTGTCCCCGACGCTGGGCTTGCCCGGCATGATCAATCCGAACGTCACACCGTTCACGCCGGAGAGCCACCCTCCATGGTGGCTCACCACGACTCCATCCTCGTAGTCGTCCACTTCCTCGCCGAAGTAGTAAACGTCCCCCGTGGTGCTGTCGATGGCGAAGTAGTTCCGCGAGATTTCGACCAGCTCGCCGTCCTCCGTCTCACGCTCCTCCACGACGCGCGTCTCGACGCCATCGACGACCTTCGTCGCGTCCAGGATCGAGAAGATCACCGTCTCGCTCCCATCGCTCAGGTGGATCCGCAGCCCCGGCGTGAGGGGGAAGTAGGGGTTGCTGCCGACGGTGCCCAGGTTCTTCGGGTCCACGTCGAAGGCTCGCCGCCAATCGGCATCGTCGGCACGGCTCAGGATGACCCTGTCGTCCCGCTTGATCTGGACCAGCTCACCGTCCGCCGCGACGACGATCTCGTTCTCTTTGCCTTCGACCAGAAGCTCGATCTCGTAGACCGTCTTGCCGTCCACGACCTTCTCTTCGAGCTCGCGGATCCGATGCTCGCCGGCGTGCCGGAGAAGGGCCTTTCTCGCGGCTTCCGGGACCTCATCCAGCTCGACGTCCCTGCTGGAGGTCTCCCGGCCTTCGCGGCTCCAGGCCGGACCCGCGGCGATCCCATCGGAAACGAGGCTCGCCACGATCACGCAAGCGGCGAGCACGAGGTCTCTTCGGTACACGATCGATCTCCTTCACGGCTCGGCTCGCAGCAGGTCCGCGCAGTCGACCCAGAGTACCAGCCACCGGCAAGAGGATGTGCGGGAATCGGCAAGCAGTGTGCATTCGCGGGGCCCCGTTCGCCGAGGCGCGAATCCGCGGGCGATGCGCAGGTCATGCGCAGACGCGTCCAGAACTTCGCGATGCTTGGAGTGAATCTCCGCTGCCGGGACCCCGAGGTTCTCGAGGTGCACCGGCATCCCCCGCTCGGTGCGCCCGACGAGTCGGGTTCCGAGGCATCCCCCGCCGACGAATGCCTCTGGACGCGGCATTCGCGGCAATTTGCGCGACGGTCCGTTGACACGCTTTGCGCGCGCGTAGGACAATGCAGCGGTTCAGCGACTACTGTGTACCTTCGCGCCGCCGTGTTCTGGACGGGAGCCACCGGGTGGCTGGGGGGCTATTGCGCGTGGGCACTCGCGTTCTTTGGGTCTGCTCGATCTGGTGCGGCGCGGCCGCGCTGGCTGCGGGCTTCGGCATTCCGGAGGCGCTCGCTGCGCCGGCCGCGGGCGGCGGCGAGGGAGCGCGGCTGCTCCCCGGTAGCACATGGACGGCGCGCGCAGCCCGCCACATGGCCGAGCGGGAATACCGGGCCAGCGCGAACGAGCACGGGTTGCAGGCCCCGAACCGGCGCCACAATCTCCGGACCTACTTCGAGCCCACCGGCATCCGCGTGCACGACCGGACCGCGCCCGGAGAGCCCCGCCTCCTGAGCCTCGAACTCGTCGGCGTGGGACGCGGGAATCAGCTGGCGGTCGTGCCGCCGGGCCGCGTCGTGAGCCACGGGCCCCGGGTCGAGATTCGCCGCCGGGGCCTGGTCGAGTGGTATCTGAACTCGCCCGAGGGCCTCGAGCAGGGGTTCACGCTGGCGCGGCGACCCGCGGGCGATCGTCCGCTGGTGCTCGTGCTCGCGCTCTCCGGATCGCGGGCGAGGCTCGCGGGCCCGAATCTGCGAATCGAGGCCGACACGGGGCGTCGGCTCGCCTACGGCGATCTCACGGTGGAAGACGCCGACGGAACGGCGGTGGAGGCGCACTTCGAGACCTCGGCGGAGGACCGAATCGCGATCGTGGTCGACGACCGCGGCGCCCGTTACCCGCTCACGATCGATCCACTGCTCACCGCCACGGCCGACACCCAGCTCGAGTCGGACCAGGCCGGCGCATTCTTCGGTACCAGCGTCGCGGGAGCCGGCGACGTGAACGGCGACGGCTACGCCGACGTGATCGTCGGCGCTCCCCGCTACGACGCTCCGACCTTCAACGAAGGCGCGGTCTTCGTCTTCCTCGGCAGCGCCGGTGGGGTCGCGAGGGGTACGCCCGCCACGGCCTTCGCCCAACTCGAATCGAACCAGTTCGGCGCGACGATGGGCACCGCCGTCGCGGGGGCCGGCGACGTGAACGGCGACGGTAGCGCCGATGTGATCGTCGGCGCGGAGTTGTACGACATCGTTCCGAACAACAACGAAGGCGCGGCGTTCATCTACCTGCCGGAGCCCTCCCATCCCGTCATGCTGCTCACGGCGCTCGCCTTTCTGCTCGTCGTGGGCCGCCGCCGCATCGTAGGCTAGTCCCGAAATAAGCCTTCTCCGAGCGCATTGTGCCCGATTCGCAGCGGTTCGCGCCGGCTGAGACGGATCGAGGCGCCGATCGCGGCGCGGTCTGGGGT
>JACZXC010000023.1 GCA_022571825.1 Myxococcales bacterium
GAACCTCAACCCGCGCTTCGTCGAAGACCAACAGAGTCAGCAGAGGCTCCTGAGCGGTGGCGCGTGGCCGCCCAACGTCCAGTGGATCGGCAGGGCGCAGTGGCTGTGGCCGCTCCAGCAGATGGTGATCTGGGGGATGGGGCCTGCGCTGGGCATCGCGGCCTGGCTTGGCTTCCTCTACGCCGGCTGGCGCGCCTTCGCCCGGAAGGAGCTGGTGCTGCTGGTGCCGCTCGTCTGGGTGGCGGGCTACTTCCTCTTCATGGGCGGCCAGTTCACGCTCTACATGCGCTACTTCCTTCCGCTCTATCCAGCGTTAGCCGTTTTCGCCGCCGCCATCCTGCTCGCGCTCTGGTCCTGGGCTAAACGAGCCGAGCTGCCCGCCGTCGTCGGCAGGTGGCTGCAGCCCGTGCGAGGAGTGCTGCCCATCGCGGCACGCACCGCCGTTGTGGCGGTGCCGTTGCTGACGGTGTTCTGGGGCCTGGCATTCTTCCATATCTACTCTCAGCCGGTCACCCGGGTCGAGGCATCAGCCTGGATCTACGCGAACATCCCAGCAAGCGCCACCATCACGAATGAACACTGGGACGACGTGCTCCCGCTCGGCTTGCGTGGCATCGGCGACATCGGCCGCTACGAACGGGTCACCTTCGAGAACTTCAATGGTGACACCGAGGAGAAAGTGCAGAAGATCCTCTCAAACCTCGATGCGGCCGACTACATCATCCTCGCCAGCGACCGCCTCTCCCAGACCATCCCGCGCGTTCCGGCCAACTTCCCCGTGACGACACGGTACTACGAAGCGCTCTTCGCCGAGGAGCTCGGCTTCGAGCTCGTCGCCAAGTTCACCACGTATCCGGAGGTGTTCGGGATATCGATCCCGGACAGCGGCGCGGAGGAGGCGTGGACGGTCTACGACCACCCGCCGGTGCACATCTTCCAGAAGACGGCGGACTACAGCCGCGACAACGCCGTGCTTGTCCTCGGCGCCGATGCCTTCATGGATGGCTTCGGCCTAACGCCTGACATCGCTTCCCGGAACGGCCTGCTCTTGCGCCCCGACGATCTGGCGACCCAGCGTGAGGGGGGCACGTTCAGCGCGTTGTTCGACGAGGACAGCATCCAGAACCGGATCCCGCTCTGGACCTGGCTCTTCGTCGTAGAGCTCGTTTCGCTGGCGATGCTGCCGGTGGGTCTGCTGCTGTTCCGCGCGCTGCCCGATCGCGGCTACCTGCTGTCGAAGCCGCTGGGGTTCCTGACGCTGGGCTACCTCGTGTGGCTGAGCGCCAGCCTGAAGGTGGTCGACTTTAGCCGCGGCACCATCACCTTGGCGCTGCTGTTCATGCTCCTGGTCGGCGGCGCGGTCGCTTACCTCACCCGAGAGAGCCTGCGCGACTTCGTGCGCGAGCGCTGGCGCTCTATCGTCTTCTGGGAAGCGCTCTTCTTGGGCGCGTTCTTGGCCTTCTACCTCATCCGCCTCAGCAACCCTGACCTATGGCACCCGGGCCGCGGCGGCGAGAAACCGATGGACTTCGCCTACCTCAACGCCATCGTCCGTAGCACCACGCTGCCGCCCTACGACCCGTGGCTCGCCGGCGGCTACCTCAACTATTACTACTTCGGCCAGTTCCTCACGGCAACGTTGACCAAGTTTACCGGCATCCTACCGGAGGTCAGCTACAACCTGGCGGTGCCGCTCTTCTTCAGCCTAGCCGTGGCAGCCACCTACTCGCTGGGATTTAACATGGCGGAAGCGACCCGGCGATTCATGCGGCGTCGACCCGGCGGCGGGCGGATCGGGCCGACCGGGCCCGTGCTGGCCGGGCTGGGCGCGGTCTTCCTGGTGATGGTCGCCGGCAACCTGGGCGGCACGAAGCAGCTCATCGACAACTTCTCAGCGATCTCGCCCTGGCACGTGGACGCGCCGCTGCTTGGCGGCGCCGTAGGGACCTTGGGCGGCCTGAAGGCCTGGATCATCGATGGCGCCAGCCTCAACCTGGGGACGGACTGGTTCTGGGCGTCCAGCCGGATGATGCCGCCGACGATCAGCATCACCGAGTTCCCCTTCTTCAGCTTCCTCTTCGCCGACCTACACGCGCACATGATGGCGATCCCGTTCGCCCTCACCTCGCTCGCCGTCGGGCTGGCAGTGATCCTGAACGCCACGCGCCTGATGCCCGAGGGCGAAACGTTCCGCCGCTGGGCTGGTTGGGGCTTGGTGGTGTTGCTCGCCCTCGTGATCGGCGCGTTGCGCTGGATCAACTCCTGGGACTACCCGCCCTTCCTGATCATGGGCCTCGTCACCATCGTGATCGCCGAGCGAGTAGGCGAAGGGCGCTTCAACGCGCCCATGCTGGGTCGGGCGGCGCTCAAGTCGGGTGCGCTCGTCGTGCTCTCCTTCATCTTCTTCATGCCATTCCTCGCAAACTACGAACTTCCGGCGTCCGGCTTCCGTCAGATGCCCAACCGAGAGGTGACGCCCTTCCACCAGTACCTGGCCCACTTTGGCGTCTTCCTCTTCCTGGCCGGCGGCTTCGTCGCCGTCCTCGCGACCCGGGCCGGGCGAAGTTCGCTCGGAGATCGTGGGCGCGTGGCGGGACGGTGACATCATCGGCGTGGCGGGCCTTCGGCCGAGCGTTGTTTTGGATGTGGCGGTCGAGGCCGAGGCCCTCGACGCGTTTCTGCCGTACCTGGGTTCCCTGGGCGTGGGTCTGGTGAAGAGCGACGTTCGCGTTGTCGATCGGCTCTGGTCGCAGCTCCCGGGTCGACGTCGTTGGCACGTCCTGGTCGACCGCATCGAGACGGCGTACGCGGTCCGAGCGGTTCAGTTTCGTCCCCGGGCGCCGGGCCGCGATCAGAGGGTTCGACCCGCATCCCCACGGGATCTCGATCCACTCGTGGTCGCCGCGCGTGAGAGCCTTCGGGAAGAACGACGGCCGGATCCATTCGCCGGCGATGCCAAGAGCTTTCGGCGTTGGGTGCGGGGCCGCGTCGATCGCGCCTGCGTCGTCGAGACGGGTGCCCGGATCGGTTTTGCCGCCTACGCCGATGTGCGGCGGCCCGAGGGTTGGCTGCTCCAGGGCGTCTATACCTGGCCGGAAATGCGGCGCCGGGGGTTGGCGACCGCCGGTGTCTCGAGGCTGTGCCGGGATGCCTTCGCCGCCGGCGCCGACCACGTTCAGCTCTCCGTCGTGGACGGAAATCTGGCCGGCCGACGCCTGTACGAAGGCCTGGGCTTCGAGCCATTCGCGAAGCTCCGAACGATACTCTTTACTTGATTCCCACTTTGACCGTCGGCTAGTGTCGGCGGGTTCGAACTCCACCGAAGGAGAATCCCCCATGGGCCTGTTGGACGGGAAGGTTGCCATCGTCACCGGAGCGGGCGGTGGGCTGGGCCGCGAGCATGCGCTGGCGTTGGCGAAAGAGGGCGCCGCCATCGTTGTGAACGATTTGGGCGGCGCACGCGACGGGACCGGCTCGGGATCCACGATGGCCGACGGGGTCGTCCGGGAAATCAAGGCTGCCGGCGGTGAGGCCGTGGCGAACCACGACAGTGTCACGACCGTCGAGGGTGGCCAGAAGATCCTGAAGACGGCGCTCGATGCCTTCGAGAAAGTCGATGTGGTGGTGAACAACGCGGGAATTCTCCGCGACAAATCCTTCGCGAATACCACCGAGGACCTCTGGGATACCGTGATTCAGGTGCATCTGAAGGGCACCTATTGCGTCACCCATGCGGTCTACAACCACATGAAACAGCGGGGGGAGGGCGGGGTCGTCATCAACACCTCCTCCACCTCGGGGCTGAACGGAAACTTCGGGCAGGCGAACTACGGAGCCGCCAAGGCGGGTATCGCGGGAATGAGCCGCTGCCTCGCCATCGAGGCCCGGAAATACGGCATTCGCGTGTACATCCTGGTGCCGGTGGCGCTCACCCGCCTCACCTCGGATCTCCCCGGCTTCGAGGACGAGAAGCTCCAGGCGCGGATGGACCCGAAACTGGTCTCCCCGCTGGTGGTCTATCTATCCAGCGATCTGGCCAAGGAAGTGGTCGGGAAGACGTTCTTCGTCGGTGGTGGCCGCATCGCCGAGATGAGGGTGGTCACCCACACGGGTGTCACGAGATCCGAGGACGGAGGACTCTGGCCGGTCGCCGAGATTGCCGACAAGATGAAGCCGGGAGAGATCCTCCTGCCGGACTGACGGCCCCGACGTTGCCTCCTCTCGTTGTTGGTGGTACTCCTGGGGACGTCATGGGGGACCCAGCCTTGGGCGCGGCGGGCCAGACGCGGGCGGCGACCCCGATTCCTTCGCTCTCGGCGATGACGCCGCGATTCAACTTCTTGCTTCGCGTCTTCGCGCGGCGATACTTTCGCGACATCGGGCTGGACGAAGCCACCGCGGATCGGCTGCGCGCCCTTGAGGCGCGGGGCGCGGTGATCTACGTGATGCGCTACGCGAGCCGCCTCGACTACTTTCTCTTCAACGCGCTCTTCCGCCGCCACGGGCTCCGTCTCTCGCGCTTCGCGAACGGGATTCGTTTCTACTACTACCGGCCGCTCTGGGAGTCCCTGCGCATCGCGCTGACTCGGCCGCGGGGCGCTTCCCAGGAGATCGAGCTCGCCCAGGCCCGGGCCGAGACCCGCAAGCTCACCCTCGAGGGGGAATCGTTCTTTCTCTTCCTGCGAACGGCTCGCCTGCGCACGTGGCCGCGGGGGCGCCGGCGCGCGGTCGAGCGGGGTAAAAGCGAGAGGGATCTACTTCAGGAGGCGGTTCGCGCGGCATGGAATTCCGACGCCACCGTACACGTGGTGCCCTTGGCCCTGTTTTGGCGAAAGGGCCCGCGGGCGAGGCGGCGCTTCCTGAACCTCTTCTACGGTGCGGCGACGCGCCCGACGGACGTGGCCAAGGTGACCTCGTTTCTCACCACCTACCGCGGGCTGTCCGTGAAGGTGGGAGAGCCGGTCGACCTGGGGGCGTTCGTGGCGTCGCGTCGCGGGGAGGGCGAGCAGACGGTCGCGCGCAAGTTGCGGCGCTCGATCCTGATGTTCCTCTACCGCGAGGAAAAGGTGGTCGAGGGCCCCACGTTGCAGCCACTCCACAAGGTGCAGGAGGCCGTGCTGGCTGCGCCCCGCGTTCAGGCGGCGATCGAGGCGAGGGGGCAGGAGAAGCGTCGGTCCTTGGAAGGGGCGGTTCGGGAAGCCGAGGGGATCGTCCGCGAAATCGCGGCCAACATGAACTCCACCGTCCTCGCGATTCTCAACGCTGCGGTCGTCACCGTGATGCGACGGCTTTTCACGTCGATCCATCCCACCGGGCTCGAGAGGGTCGCCGAGTGCGCGAAGCGAAACCCCATCGTCCTGGTCCCCAGCCACCGCTCGTATTTCGACTTCTTGATTCTCTCGAGCATGTTCTACACCAATTATCTGGTCCCGCCGCACGTCGCGGCGCGCGAGAACATGGCGTTCGGGCCCTTCGGCTACCTGTGGCGCCGGGTCGGCGCCTTCTACATGCGGCGCAGCTTCGATGACCCCCTCTACAAGGAGGTGTTTCGCGGCTACCTCAGCTACCTGATCCGGGAGGGCTTCACCCAGGAGTTCTTCATCGAGGGCAGCCGGTCCCGCACCGGCAGGACGAATACCCCCCGGCTCGGGATGCTCACCTGGAACGTGGAGGCCTTCCTCGACAGCCGCCGGCGCGATCTCTTCTTCGTCCCCATCTCCATCACCTATGAGCGGCTGGTGGAGGAGCGGGCGATTGTCGGCGAGCTCGAAGGGGCGAAGAAGACCGAAGAGAGCATGGCCGCCCTGGTACGCGCGCGGAAATACCTGCGGCGGCGATTCGGCAGCGTCTACGTCAACTTCGGCGAGCCGATCTCGTTGGCGGATGCGCTCGGCGAACGCCGGGAGCGCATGGCTCGGGCGGAAAATGAAGACGAGAAGCGGGCGTTCGTCGAGGGACTCGGCAATCGCATCGCCGAGCGGATCAACTGGGCGGCGGTGCCGAGTGCGATGTCGGTCGCCGCCTGCGCGCTCCTCGGGAACCGCCGTCGCGGAATGTTCCGAGCCGAGCTGGCGTCCCGCATGCAGGAGATCGTCGACCTGTTGCAGCTTCAGGGCGTCAAGCTCACCGATGCCCTGGAGCGGGACCAGGGCGGCCTCGAGGAGTCGATCTCGTCCCTGCTGCCGAGCGACTTGATCCACCTGACCCACGACCCCCGCGGCGACATCCTCTACTTCGAGGAATCCGGCCGTCGCGCCCTCGACCTCTACCGCAACAGCATCGTTCATTTCCTCGCGGCGCCGAGCTTTCTGGCGCGGCGGTTGCTGGCGGGTCCGTGTCGCGAGGACATTCGGAAGGATCTCGCCGTGTGGCTCGATCTCTTCTACTGGGAGTTCTTCACGCCCCGGGCGGAAGTGCTGGCGGCGCACGTCGATGCTTTCCTGGACCACTTCGAGCACTTCGGCCGGATCGAGCGCGTCGATGGAGAGCTGCGGGCGACCGAAAAGGGTCTCCCCTACTTTCGGTTTCTGGCGGAGCTGACGCGAGGGGTGGTCGAAGTCTACTACGCGACCTTCGCGGCGGTTCAGGGCGCCCAAGGACCCCTCACAGCCAAGAGTCTGCTGAAGGCCGCCGAGGAGCAGTACCACCGCGCCGGCCTCCTCGGGGAGGTCGACCGACGCGAAGCGGCCAGTCCCGCGGCCTTCGCGAATGCCATCGAATGGCTGGTGAGGTCTCACCTGCTCGAACGGGTCATTCCGGTCGCGGACCGGGGATCTTCGCGGGACCCGGCCTACCAGCACGGCGACGCCTTCGAGGACCTGGCGGACCTGCGCGACCGTCTGGCGACCGCACTCGCCGCCCGGTAGCCTTCGCCCCCCGCGTGATTGAGCCATGATTGAATCCAACGCGAAGCGACTGCATCTGGGCCTTCCCAAGGGAAATCTCCAGGAGACCACCGGGAAGCTCTTCACCCGGGCCGGCTTCGCGCTTCGGATCTCGGAGCGGTCCTACACCCCGGACATCGCCGATCCCGAAATCGATTGCATCCTGATCCGGGCCCAGGAGATGGCCCGGTATGTGCAGCAGGGCGTGCTCGACGTCGGAATCACCGGGATCGACTGGACCCGCGAGTGCGGCGCCGAGGTGGAAGAAGTGGCGGACCTGCGGGCACCATGGCCGAACTACGGGCCGGTCCGCTGGGTGGTGGCGGTGCCCGAGACTTCGCCGATTCGAGGGGTCGAGCAGCTCGAGGGCAAGCGCATCGCGACCGAGGTGGTGAACCTCACCCGGGCTTATCTGGACGGCCACGGGGTCTCGGCCGAAGTAGAATTCTCCTGGGGAGCCACCGAGGCGAAGCCGCCGATTCTCGCCGATGCCATCGTCGAATTGACCGAGACGGGCTCGAGCCTGCGGGCGAATGGTCTGCGAGTGGTGGATACGGTGCTGGAGAGCACTCCGCGCCTGATTGCCAATCGCGACGCCTTGATGGACCCCTGGAAGAGTCGCAAGATCGAGCGACTCGCGTTGCTGCTGCGCGGAGCGATTCGCGCCCTGGGACGCGTGGGGTTGATGATGAACGTGCCCGCGGAATGTCTGGAGAAGGTTCTCGGGCTGCTTCCCGCACTCGGCACGCCGACGATCTCGACCCTGGCCGATGATCACTGGGTCGCGATCAACACCGTCATCGAGGAGAAGGTCGTGACCGAGCTGTTTCCGCAGCTTTCGGAAGCCGGTGCCCGCGGGATCGTCGAATACCCCCTCAACAAGATCATCGAATAGGCGGTGAGCGGAAAAGGGCCCGTGGCGCGCCTGGCGGGGGCCGGCCCCCGATACGTGGAGATGGCGTGGCAGGGTCTGGTGGTTCCGAAGCTTCGCCGGCGAGAGCCGCTGCTGGTGTGTCAGGCGTTCGTTCTCTCCGATCGGGGTCTGCTCCTCTCGGTCCGCTCGGACCTTCACGGCTGGGAGCTGCCCGGTGGGAACGCGCACCCGGGGGAGAATGACGAAGAGGTTCTCGCGCGCGAGGTTCGTGAGGAGACGGGTCTCCAGGTGGAGATCGAGAGCCGGGTGGGAGACTACCGGCGCACCGGCTTCGCCGCGCACACGGCCCGGGTCTTCGCCTGCCGGGTCCGGGGCGGAGTGCTTCGCCCGAGCTCCGAGACCCCGGTTGTGCGATGGTTCGATCCCGACGACCTGCCGGAGACGCTCTTCCCCTGGTACCGGGTGCCCATCGCCGATGCCCTGGCGCGGTATCCCCGGCCGGTGGCGCGGCAGGAGCACCTGGGGCTGGCGTCGATTCTGGCCGGGATGTGGATCGATATCCGGATGCGATGGTCCGACCATCGCGCGGGTCTGGTCGCGGGCGGACGCTAGCGCGGCCCTTCCCGCAGCCCGCTGGCTTCCCATTCCTTGCTGAGCTGGTGCAGCTTGCGCGAGAATTCGTCGAACTCATCGTCAAAGGACAGGATGATCTCGGTGGTGCGGGGGATGTCGTCGCCATTGAGAAGGCCGCGGTAGCGGTTGAGGTTCGCGAGAATCGCCTCGGCCACCTTGAGCGCGCGCTTTTCGGTCTTGATGAGGGGCGACTGCAGCGTGTAGACGTTGTTTCGGCCCCAGAGGCTTTCGTCGCGAACGATCGCGATTTCCCGGTAGACGCTGTTGATGGGGTCGAAGTTGTATTCGACTCGTACTTCCTTGAAGATGTCGGTGTTTCCGGTGTAGAAGCCGCGTTCCTTCTCCACCTTTCCCAGCTGACGACACCGCGGGCAGTAGAACGTGTCGCCGTGATTCAGCAGGAACACGCCCTTTGCGTAGTCCTCGCAGTCGGTATTCTCGCAATACCCTACGCCGCGTTTCATGCTGGCCATTTCGGGTTCCGATCGCCTCCCGGGCCCTGGCCTTCTCATCCCGATTCTGAAGATCTTCCGGGGCCTTTTGCGGAAGACTTCGCAATTTTCGTGCCGTCAGCGAGGGTCGGGACGGTTTCCCAAGGCGACTTCCGCCTTTGCAGCCGGCGATACCGAGCCCCTGCGTGTGTGCGAAGGATGCTGCGAGGCGGGACGATGAACGGGGGTGGCCACCCTTGAGAACCGCGGTACCACCAGTTGCCGATAGCGTCAGAGGCCGCGCAATTTTCGTCGCTGCTGGGGCCCACAGGCCCCGAACGCACACGCTTCCCCGCTGGGGGATGAGAAAGCGATTGCCTCCATCAATGAAAAAAACGAATCAAGTCCGTCAGCTTTGTGGCCTCCTGCTTATACTGCCGACTGCCCCGTCTTGTCAACCGAGTGCGGTCCAGACCCTCTCTCGCCTCCGCCCTCACCGGGCGAAATCCCTTTCCTGAGCAGCCAGTTCCGCCGCCGTGTGCCGAGCCGCCAGGTCCACCCGCAGCAGCAGCAGATGGACGAAGGCGGCGAATCCTACCGCGATCGCGGCGGCGAAGGGCCAGCCCATGCCCGCTCCGAGGCTCCCGCGCTCCAGATTCTCGGGGTGCATCGCGGCGCCGCCAAACAGGTCAATTGCGAAGTAGTTGAGGGGCATGGCGGTGGCTCCGAGGATCCCGTAGACGGCCGCAAACCGAGCGGTTCGGTCGCTTCCCTCCGTGAAGCTTCGCAATAGCAGGTAGGCGAGGTACACGAACCACAACAGCAGGGTCACGGTGAGCCGTGGGTCCCACGCCCACCAATGTCCCCAGGTGGCCTTCGCCCAGATCGGGCCGCTGAGAATATTCAGGCTGCAGAACAGCACCCCGACCTCAGCGGCGGCGGCGGCCAGCCGGTCGAAGCGCTCGTCGTTGCGCGCGAGGTAAAGGGCTCCGGCGATGGCGGTGAGTCCGAAGCCGAGATACGCGGAGAACGCGCAGGGGACGTGGACGTAGAGGATCTTCTGGACGACCCCCTGCATGCGATCGACCGGGGCGGTCAGGACCAAGGCTGACCACACGGCGGCCAGTGCCGCGAGGACGAGGCCGCTCGTCAGCAAGGCGCGGGGCGGAATCGTGTGGGGAACCGGCTGGCTCAAGTGCCTCACTCGTCGAGGATGTATTCGAAGACGAGGAACGAGACTATCAGATAGATCCCGTCGGTCACGATCAGGAACTGGATCGGCTCGAAGGAAAGGCTGCCGCTGGTTAGCAGCTGCCGTGTCGCATGCACCGCGCCGCTGAGCACCGGCCACAGAAGCGGCAGCATGAGCAGGGGAAGCATCACCTCACGGAATCGGGTGCGAACCGCCACCGCCGCGGAGAGGGTGCCGATCGCGCACAGGCCGACCGAGCTCAGGGCGACGACTCCCGCCAACCGACCGGCCACCGCCATCAGGTCGAGGTCGAAGACCAGAGCGAAAACCAGCGCTGTCACGGCCTGAACCGCGCTCAGGATGATCCAGTTGGCGGCGGCCTTGCCCAGGAAGACCCAGCCGCGGTCGGCCGGGGCCAGCGCGATTCCCGAGACCGCATCGTTCTCGAGCTCCAGCGAGAAGGAACGGCCGAGCCCGAGCAGCGCGGCAAAGACGTAGGCGATCCAGAGCAGGCCCGGAGCGGTGTCGCGGGTGTCCGCCGGCAACGAGAGGTGGAAGACCATGACGACGAGCAGAGAGAAAACCACCATGGCCACGACGCGATCCCGGCTGCGCAATTCGATGGTGAGGTCTTTCCAGAGCACCGCCAGCAAGACATTCATGGGGCGGGGTCACTTGCCGCCAGATAGGCCCGTTCGAGCTCCGCGGCGTCGAGTTTCGCGCCGGACAGAGACCGCGCGATGCGTCCGTCGGCCATCACGATCGCAGTGTCGGCCACTTGGGCGGCCCCCTGGACATCGTGGGTCACCAGCACCAGGGTTTTTCGACCCCGACGCAGGGCCCCGAGACGCTCGGCCAGACCCTCGGCCGCCCGGCGGTCGAGACCGGTAAAGGGCTCATCCAGCAGCAAGACCTGTGGGTCGTGCACGAGTCCCCGCGCGATCGAGAGGCGTTGGGCCAGCCCGTGGGAGAAGGTTCCGGCCAACCGATTGGCCACGTGGGCGAGGTCGGACTCCGCCAGCAGGGCGTCCACGCGGCTGGCTGCGTGGGGCACCCGATGCAGGCGCGCCGCAAACAGCAGGTTCTCGCGTGCAGTCAGAGCGTCGTAGAGGCAGGTCGCGTGTCCGACCCAGCCGACCCGCGCGCGGGCCTTCGGGCTGCCGGCGCGATGGCCGGCGATCCAGAGAGATCCAGCGCTGGGGCGCGCGAGGCCCGCCATCAGCCGCAGAGGCGTGGTCTTGCCAGCGCCGTTGGGTCCGAGAATGGCCAGACTCGCGCCGGCCGGGAGTTCCAGATCGAGGCCGCGCAGGGCGGCGGCAGGCCCGAAGCGTTTCTCGAGGTTACGGGCGGCGATGGCCGGAACCGTCACCGCGCCGTCCCGTGACCGCGCGCCGGCGCCAACGGCGCACCGCACTGGGAGCAGAAGCGGTGCCCCGGATCGGTGGGAGCCCGGCACTTCGGACAGGATTCGGGCTCCCCGGACCGGTTCGGCGATGGATCCGCATCCGCCCGGTCGAGCTGTTCCGCCTGGAGCAGTGCCACGGCCTCGGCCCGAAGCCCGCTGCGAATTCGGGCGTAGTCCTCGGCGTCGACTTCGCCCGCCTCGCGTTCGTCGTCCAGGCCGCGAATGGCGTCATACACGAACTCGCGTTTGGTTGCGGCCCGGGAGGCTGCGGTCTCGAGCGGCGCCGGGTGGGAGGCTCGCCCACGCAGGGGCGCTGCCAGGAAGCCCGCAGTCACCACTGCTACTGCCGCCGCGAATCCCGTCAACGCGAGCTTCGAAAGCCGCTGGCGCGGCGGAATCGGCGTGATCCGTACCGACACCGCTTGCCCGGGCTCGATGGCGAAGCCCTCGAGGTATAGGTAGGTCCGGGTTCCGGAACGCACCGGTCGCCGGCGATGGAGCTGCTCGCTCTCGACCCGAAGCTGGGTGTCGGCGACGAAGACCGAGAGCAGCGGGACGGCGCGGCTGAAACGTCGGCTGAATTCCAGCGTCGGCGCGGTCGCGGGTAGGCGGTATTGGAAGCTGATCGTCGAGGGGCCGGGAGGAATCGGGCCGTACACGGCGAGCGCACCCGAGGGGTCCCACTCCACCCCTTGCTCCAGCGAGAAGCGCAGGCCCACGATGTCGTCGGGGAGCGGGACGCAGAATATCGGCGCCCCCGAATCCGCCACCGCGGAGTCTTCGCCGCTCTGCAGCGCGAATTCTTCGTGGACGGCCAGCGCCGCATCGTCGACCTCGAGCCAGATTCGGACCTCGTTCAGCGACACCGCCGTCGCGGGTGCCGGCGGGATCTCCAGGGTCAGATCCAGGGTAGTTCCCGGTGCCAGGCGTCCAGTCCGTGCGGTCCGATACAGGCGCCCCGCGATCTCCAGCGAGGGGCCGGCGCGCAGCTCTTTGCCGGCGACGGAACCACCCTGCGCATGGATCAATACCACTACGCGTTTCGCCCCGCCCTCAAAACGCCGGAGCAGTCGGGATGACGCCCGATCGAGGGGAAGCGTGTATGCGAACTCCAATCGACGGCGGCCCGGTCGCAGGGGACCCCACCAGCGCACCGTCCGACCCTCCTGAAGCCATCCCGGCTCGAAACCCGTGCCCGACGCCGCGAACCCGCTCGCATCCTCGGGAAGCTCGGACGCGAAGACGGGTCGGCCGGTGCGCGCGTCTTCCGGAATGTAGATCGGGCGATCGGTTGGATTCGTGAGCTCGTGGGTTTCGAGGACGCGCAGGCCCGAGCAGCCGCGATCGATGCGAATACGCGTCTCGCCAAAGACCACCGACGACGGGTCTGCCGAGGGTTCGGCGATTCGGATCTCGACCTCCGCCTCGGTCTCGCCGGGGGTGAACACGACGCGGGCTCCGAACGGAACCGCACTGGATCGCACGCCCACGACGTACACGGTGTTCGGGTCCGTGGCGATCGCCTCGAACGTGAATTCGCCGCGCGCATTCGAGACGACGCTGCGCAGACCCGGCACTCCGAGTGGGCTCAGACTGTAGAGCACCACCGTCCGTTCGGCGGTGACGCTGGGGTCATCGTGAAGCAGGCGCCCGCGGATGCGCCCCGCTCCCGCCGGGACATCGGGGACGCCGGACGCGTCGGCTCGATGCGCTTCGGTCATGGCGACGGGCCGGGTCGCCCCATGAGCCTGGGGGACGATCAGCGCGAGCAGTGCCAGGACGCCGAGGGACGGCGCCGCCCGTCTCATTCGCGTCTGGGCTCTGGACCCCGCTGGGGGTGCGGCCACATCACGACCAGGGTACCGAGCACGAAGATCGCGCCCCCCAGCCAGATCCAGTTCACCAGAGGGTTGCGGTAGATCTTCAGGGTGGCGGACCCGTCGGCCTCGATGGCGTTGAGGATGACGTAGAGGTCCTCCCGGAAGGTCGAGTACACCGACGGAATCGATGCCGGCTGATCTTCGAACCAGTAGATGCGCTTCTCCGGAAGCATCACCGCGACGGGCTTGTCGTCGCGGTAGAGGGCGATTCGCGCGACGGCGCCGCCATAGTGTCGTGCGGGCAGGGGCTGGGCGGTCAGGTAGCGGAGTCGATAGCCGTTCATCACCACCTCCTCGCCGGGGCGGACGTTCTCCAGTCGCTCCTCGTTGAAGACGGATCCCGCGGTGCCGATCAGCACGAACACAACCCCCAGATGAACGATGTAGCCGCCGTAGCGCTGTTGGTTCTTGCGCAGCAGAGTCGCCAACGCCCGCCACGGGGACTCCCCGTGGCTTCTCATCCTCACGCGGATCGCGCTTCCGTACTCCTGAACGATCGCCGCGGTGACGAAGGCGCCGAGGGTCCAGACCATCAGGGGATAGAATTCGATGTCGGAACGGAACAGGGCGATGAACCCCGCCCCCGTAGCCATCCCCGTCGCGGCGGGCCCGATGAACTGCCTGCGCAGGCTTCCGAGGGATGCCTTGCGCCAGGCGACCAGCGGTCCCACTCCGGTCAAGAACAGCAGAAACAGGGCCAGGGGACCGGCCAGGGTGGTGAAGAACTTGGGACCGACGGCGATGCGTTCGCCGGTGATCGCCTCGGAGAAGACCGGAAAGAGCGTCCCCCAGAAAATCACCATCAAGATGGCGATGAACACCCAGTTGTTGAGAAGAAAACTCGCCTCGCGAGAGACCATGGATTCCAGCCGCGCTGGGCTTCGAAGCTGGCCTCGGCGCGCGAGCAGGGCCGCCAGGAACCCGATCCCGGTGACGAGGACGTAGCCCAGGAAGATCGAGGTGAAAATCGGAGTCTGGGCGAAGGCGTGCACCGACTGCACGATGCCGCTGCGCGTGAGGAAGGTGCCGAATAGACACAGGGTGTAGGTCAACCCGATCAGGAGCAGGTTCCAGGTCTTCAGCATGTTTCGCTTTTCCTGGATCATCACCGAGTGGAGGTACGCGGTGGCGGGCAACCAGGGCATGAACGAGGCGTTCTCCACCGGATCCCACGCCCAGTAACCGCCCCACCCCAGCACCTCGTAGGCCCACCGCCCGCCCAGCATGATGCCGATGCTGAGAGCCAGCCAGGCGAAGAGGGTCCAGCGTCGGGTGGTTCGGAACCAGGCGGTGTCCAACTCGCCGGAGGCCAGGGCGGCGAAGGCAAAGGCGAAGGGGACGGCGAATCCCACCAGCCCGGTGTAGAGCACCAGCGGATGGATCAACATCACGGGGTGTTGCAGCAGCGGGTTGAGCCCGGCGCCGTCCGAGAGCACCTCGCCCGGGGGCAGCGTCTCGAAGGGCGATGTGACGAAGTTGAGCAGCACCAGGAAGAAGGTTGCGTTGGCCAGGAGCACCGCCGCCACCCACGGCATCAGGGCTCGGTGCCGGTGGCGCTGCATCCACACACACACACTGCTGTAGGCCAGCAGAACCCACAGCCAGAGCATGAGCGAGCCGGCCTGCCCGCCCCAGAGGGCGCCCAAGCGGTAGTGCAGGGCCATGCCGCGCGCGGAGTTCTGTGCGACGTATTTCAGATGGAAATCGTTGCCGGCGAAGGCGGCGAAGAGCAGGCCCATCGCGACACAGACGAGGGCGAAGACGACCCCGACGGCCCGCTCGGAGACCCGGGTCCACGCGGGCGCTTGGGGCCCGCGCGAGACCCCCGCGTAGATTCCGCAGCCGAGGCCGAGGATTGCGACGGCCAGCGCGAAGCGAAGGGCGACGGCTCCGCTCTCGGACATCACCCTTCCTCCGCGGTGCTCAGACGACGGT
>JACZXC010000318.1 GCA_022571825.1 Myxococcales bacterium
CGACCACCTCGCCTCGATCCGGGACGATTTGATTCAGGCAGCGCTCGAACTGGAGGCGGAGTATGAGGCGAAACGACGGGCGGAGGAATAAGGCAGGAGAAAGGGAGAGAGGGGGAAAGGGAGATTCTAATGGCTAATGGTTAATCGTTAATTGCTAATGGTTAATGAGAAAGATCATTAGCAATTAACAATTGATCATTGACCATTAACCATTAGAATCTCCCCCTCTCACTCTCGGCCAGACAGAAGGAGCCATGAGCAAGAAAGACAACAAAGGCTGTGGCTGCCTGGGCGCGTTCCTGGTGGTGTTTTTTGTCGTCCCCGTTGTGTTGGCCGGGATCGGGGCTGTGGTCGATTACTTTGAGCAGAAGCCTCCGCCGTCGACTTCGATGCGAACGAGTTGGACTTGCTCGTCGCAAAACAGCTGCCGAACTCTGCCCCAGGGTTTTGCCAACTCGGTCATCGTTCGCCTTTTGCGATTCTTTCTGCGATGCTCCGCCAATAAAATGCCGTCATGATTTTGCCCGCAGCAGTTTCCGGCACCCACTCGCGAGCCAATCGCGGCGCCTGAAATGATGCTCCCAGCCGTGTTCCCTCATCGGCGCCGTCTGAGAAAACCGGCCCACGTCGAAGCCACGTTGGCGATGGCGGGAGTGGTGGAGCCGAGCCTGATCCTGTTCGTCCCGCTGTTCGCCGCGGGGCGGCTGGTGAGAGGGCGGAGTAGTCCTCGCAAGGTACATGACAAGGTTTTTGCAAATCAATCCTTCAGGGAATGAGTCGATAGCCGCAGGATATGGTGAACAACCAGTCTGCCGACGACCTGCCGATTGGTCGGCTTTGAAAACCCATCCTGGCCAAACATCCGATTAGAGGATGTGCCTTAGAGAGCCGAGAAAGTGTGGCCGTTTCTCCGCCCGGAATCTCTAATTCCGGAAACCAACCCGTTCCATAGGCGGAGGAAACCGCCATGAAGACCAAGTATCGCAGGAACGGATCAAAACGCAAGCCAGTGGGACGGCAGTGGACCGCAAGGAGAATGGGAAGCCTGAAGAAGGACTCGGAACCAGGGCGGAGAGGGTCCTCTTCTCCTAGAAGCCCTTGACGCTCGAAGGAGAGCCGGTTAACAACGACACAGGAGAGCCGCTCTCTTTTCAACTACGCGCGGGACATCCTCTTCGATCGATTACCTGGCGACTGTCGTTTTCTTGTGATTGCGGCCAACCAGCAATGGAGCGCGTCGAGTGACAGAACTGGCCGACCTCGTCGCGATCGGGTCCGAAGCTGAAGCCTGAGATGCCGTCGGCCCAGCGGGCGGCGCGGCGGATCGAGCGCGGGTACATGGCGCCAGCCAGGATCTCGGGGCCGCCCTTCTGGATCGGGAGCGGTTCGACCGGGCGAAGTGCAGCTTCGAACGGCTTCTCGCCGCTCCACAGTCGGCGCAGCTCGGACACGCTCTCTTCCATCCGGGTCCAGAGCTTTCGATCTCGCTGGGCCTCGACGGCGACGTAGTCCTCGTCGCGCCCGCCCACGCCGACGCCGAGGGTCACGCGCCCGCCCGAAAGGACGTCGAGAGTCGCGATCTGCTTGGCGACACGCACCGGCTGGTGCATGGGCAGCACGAGTATCGAGAAGACCAGGCGGACGCGTTCGGTCACGGCCGCGCAGGCCGACAGCGTCACCAGGATGTCCGGGTTCGGAAAAGTGATGCGTTCGCCGGCCGCCAAGCTCGAGAACGGACCCGCGTCGAGGCGGCGCGCCCACGTGAGGATCTTGTCCCGGTCGAAACCGGGGACCATCACCGGAAGATTCAGGCCTATCTTCATCGTCGGAGGGGGCTCCTGGGGGCGACTGGGTTCGACGCACGATACCCGACGGTGCCATGATACGCTGTGCGAAGGAATGAAGACGCGACTTCCGATCCGGATCTACAACACGGCTCAGCGCATGCTCGGGGCGCTGGGACGCGCGCCGGCGCGCTTTCTGGACTCCGAGCAATCGTTCCTCGATGCGGCCTGCGAGGTCACGGGTCTATCCGACTTCGGCGACGCTACGTTCCGGGACGGGCTGCGTGTCCTGCTGCACGCCTACGACGCAGAGGCTTCCCTGACTCCGTTTGGGCGCAGCATGGTTTTGCAGCAGATCACGGGCGTACTTTCGGCTCGTTTGACGGTGGAGGCAGGCTGGAAGACGGACCCCGCCGTGCTCGACACGAAGATCGAGCGGCCGATCTTCATCCTCGGTCTTCCACGGACCGGCACGACGGCCATGCACTTCTTGCTCGGACAGGATCCGGCGAACCAGGTGCTCGAGTTCTGGCTGGCGGCGGCACCGGGCCCGCGGCCGCCACGCGACCGGTGGGAGGTGGATCCGCGTTTCAAGGGCGCCGTGAAGGCCCTCAAGATGATGTACTGGCTCGATCCGGACCTGAGGGCCATTCATCTGATGACGGCCGACGGGCCCGAGGAGTGTCGCCACCTGCTGATGCAGTCATTCACGGACGACACCTTCGACTCGAATGCGACGGTCCCCAGCTATACCGAGTGGTTCCGAAAGCAGGACATGCGTCCCGCCTATGCACGTCACCGGGATATCCTGAAGCTCATCGGCTCGCCCACCCCCGAGCGGCGCTGGGTCCTCAAGTATCCTGCCCACATCCGGAGCCTCGATCGGGTTCTCGAGATCTATCCGGACGCCTGCTTCGTTCAGACCCACCGCGATCCGGGCCGGGTGTTGCCGTCACTGTGCAGCCTGGTCACGGGTTGGCGCAGCCTCTACGAGGGCGGCGTCGATGCCCACGAGGTCGGGAGCCAACAGCTCGAGATGTGGGCCAGCCTCATGGAGACAGCGATCGAGAAGCGCCGCGCGGCGAATCCGGATCAATTCTACGACCTCCACTTCCGCGACGTCGTAGGAGATCCCGTTGCCGCCATCGGTCGCATGTACGAGCACTTCGGGTTCGAACTCTCCGACACGGCCCGTCGGCAGATGACGGATTGGATCACCCAGAACCCTCAGGGCAAGCACGGCAGCCACCGCTATACCCCCGAGCAGTTCGGTCTCACAGACGACGTCATGGCGGACCGCTTCTCGACCTATCTGGACCACTTCCAGGTTGAACGTGAAACTGGACCCGAATCGGCAGTCTAGAGTTCCGAGAAACTCACGACCTGCGTCGTGGGCTCCGGGTGCTCGTCGGCGCCGATCCAGCGCAAGCACATGGTGCCTCGGCAGTGGTGGGCCGTATCCAGCCAGTTGTCGATCCCCGGATCCCGGTGGGCCAGGATCAGGCGAACGGAGCCGTCGTTACGCAGACGCGCAGCGTGATGGTTCACGGCGATCCTGTGGTAGCGGTAGTCGAGCGACTCCATCCAGTGGTTGTTCACCTGGAAGTTCCAGTACGCGCACTTCGGCGGCGTCACTTCGATGACGAGGGCCTGATCGGGGCCGAGTTCCCAGTAGCCGTGGAAGTAGCAGATGTTCGGATCGCCGTGGGCAGCAGCGGCCACCTCCGAATCGAATTTCGGCAACTCGTTCTTGCGCTGGGCAAAGCCCTCCGACCAGTCCGTGAAGAGCGCTGCCGTCCCGTCGACATAGGCCGCGGCGCGGGCCAGTCCGGTATCGAGGAACTCGGCGGTGAGCGGAGCGGGACCCGCCTTCGTGCCGATGCGTTCGATGCTGAGCTTCGCGATCTCCTCTTTGTCCCGGTCCCGATAGGTCTGTCGCACGATCAGGAGCGAGCTGTCCGGCTGCATGGGCAACCAGTTTCCCGGATGCTCGCGGGCACTCACGACGATCTCGAAACTTCCGTCGGGCGCGACCGCCAGGTTCTTTGCTTCGATGTAGCCGTCCTGTCCGCGACGACCGTCTTCGCCGTAACCGCCTGCATAGGTTCCGAAGCCCAGGTAGTGGATCGTTCCGCGCGTACCCCGGATACGGTAGTCGTAGGCGCCGCGGATGGCGGCGCTCTCGTAATGGTTGTCCGGATTATCGGCCCCGATCTTGACGGTCTCGTGTGAAGGTCGCCGCAGCACCGGGAACTCCGGATCGGCGAACTCGACGAAGGATTCGAGGGCCACCCGCGTAAGGCGACTCAGATAGCGGAACCCTTCGGCTCGCTCGAAGGGATCCATTGGGGTGGAGTCCCGCAACACCA
>JACZXC010000319.1 GCA_022571825.1 Myxococcales bacterium
GAGGACTGGAAGGGGATGCGGATCACATCTCGGACGGCGTCGTTTCCGGTTCCGGGCTTGGCTCGTACCTGAGGCGATCGGTCGGACAGGCGTCGGGGGGCCCGCAGACTCCCCAGTTCGGAAATTTGGATGGTCTGGTCGACGTGGCGTTCCCGGTCGGTGGAGCCAGAAGTTGAGCGGGCACCAAATCGGGATCGTGCTCCTGATCCTTCTCGGCTCCACCCCGGCCCAGGCGGCGCCGGATCTGCTCCAGTCGACCGCGAGGCGAGACCGGCAGGCGGTGATCCAGGCGCTCGCGGCGGGAGCCGACGCCAATACCATCGACAATTCCGGGCGCTCCGCACTCCACATCGCGGCAGATTCGGGAGACACCGAAATCGTCGAGTTGCTCTTGGGTGCGGGCGCGAACGTGAACGCGGCGGAATTCGACGGAGATACCCCCTTGATCGGAGCTGCCATCAGGGGCCACGGCAGCGTGGTCGCGAGGCTTCTGGAGGCCGGGGCTGACCCCAGCGTTGAGAGCTCGCGAGGGATGACGGCGGCCGACCACGCGCGGCGCAAAGGACACGCGGCACTTGCCATGAAGATCGATCGGGCCGCGCGCGACCGCCCGAGTCCACCGACGATTACAGGGCTCCCCCCGAGCCCCGGTCTCCCACAAGAGATTCTCGAAATGAAGCGGAAGACCTATCGACCGGGATACGGGCGTCGTGTCGCCGCCGTCATCGGCATCAACGACTATCGCGAGTGGCCCCGCCTCGGCGGCGCGGTGTCCGATGCCAAGCGCACTGCGGCAGCCCTGAGACAGCTGGGCTTCGATACGGTGTTCGAGCTCTACGACCGCGATGCCACCCGGAGCGGGATTCTCGATCTGCTCAGCCAGACGCTTCCCGAAGCCGTCGGGGAGGAAGACCTGGCATTGATCTTCTTTGCTGGCCACGGCGACACCGAAACCCTTCCCAACGGCGAGAAGCGCGGATATATCATTCCCGCCGATGGTTCGACGGATCGGGTGTTCGCGACGGCCATCTCCATGAACGAGCTACGCGACGTGGCGAGGCGCGTGCCAGCAAAGCACATGTACTACGTCATGGACTCCTGCTATTCCGGACTGCTGCTGACGCGCGGTCTCGGGTTGCAGCCGAGTACGCCCGGCTACGTGGATAAGGTCACCTCGCGTCGCGCAGTTCAGATCATCGCCGCCGGAATGGAAGGGGAGGAGGCCATTGAGCGCGAAGGGCGCGGCCTGTTCACGACCGCATTCCTGGACGCGCTCTCGGGGAAGGCGGATGCAA
Organism: Myxococcales bacterium; assembly: GCA_022571825.1. Lineage (GTDB taxonomy): Bacteria > Myxococcota_A > UBA9160 > UBA9160 > SMWR01 > JACZXC01. Next base: position 1,296 of record JACZXC010000319.1, read on the forward strand.
ACCACGATGGCTTCGTGACGGCTGGCGAGATCGGCGTCTACGTCGCGCCCGAGGTCACCTCGATGTCGAGTGCACGTCAGACGCCGCAGTTCGGCGCTCTGGAGGGAGAAGGGGAGGTTGTATTCGCCGTTCGCTGACTGCGGTTCGGTGGGGTCTTAGGGACTTCCCCGTCAGCCTCGCGCTGGAGCTGTTCGAGCAGGACGACCGGCATTTCGTGCGTGGCGACATCGATCTCAGAACGCGAAGCCAATCCCGAGGTTGAACTCGTCGGGCAGGTCGCCTGCACGTGAATCACGATTCCGGTAGTCCGCCTTGATCACGACATTCGGGATGGGCTTGAAGGAAAGACCCACTGTATGGATGGTGATTTCTTGGCTCTTGTCCCTCGAAAACCCTGAAGGGACGTCCCGCTGCGTGTCGGTGTACGCGAACCGGTAGAATGGCTCCAGTGACATCCCAGTTTCGGGAAACAGGAGCGGAAGAACGTCGTACGCAACCTCGCCATAGGCACCCAGCATCTCGCTTGAAATCGCTTCTATTAGAGCAGTGCTCAGTGCCGACGTGTCCCCCAGATGCGCCATGGTAACGAGCCCGCGGGCGTGAAACCCGCGGGCCCTGAATTGAGCATGTACCTCCCACAGTGTGGTCGGCGTGTCGGGGATCTTGACTCCCGCTATCGTCTTCTGGTTCTGGCCCGAGTTTCCGTGGTAGACCGAGGCTCCGAGGAAGAGTGAGTCGGTGGCCTGCCAGTTGAGCTTCCCCACGAAAGCGAGGTGCTCAGCGAGCGCTTTGCTTCCCTGCTGGCGCCCACCGCGCAAGCCGCTTGTGCGAAAGCCCTCGGCGCTGAAGCCGTTGATGACGTAGGCCTCGTACGCGAGGTCACTTCCAATGGTTCCGAAGAGACCGACGCCGTTTTCGCGCCACGTTGCCGGGATGATGACGCGCTCGACTTCGGGACGGTTGACACCCAAGAAAAATGGTGGCTCGTGAATCTTGTTGATGAACCCCATGGGCACGAGAAGGAGGCCGGCTCGGATGTTTGCCGCTTCCGTCAGCCTGAAATCCAGGGTCGCGAACTCGACGGACACGCTGCCGTCACCAGAGCTTGCGGTCGGCTCCGTGGTGGCATGCTCGTACTCGATTTCTGAGTTGAACAAGATCCGGTCGGAAAACTTGTAGCCCAGATAGAGAACCAGGCGTAATAAGTCGGCCCTGTCCTTTTCGGTTTTGTCGCCCACGATGTTGCGGTAGAACCCCTCGCCGTAGCCTCCGAACGAGAGGCCTCGTGCCACCCGGGTAATCTTCGATGCGGCGGGGTCCTGGCCAACCCCGCTCTTGAGCTCCGGGTCCTCTGGAATCGCGCGTTCAGAACGCAGGCGCTCCAGCTCCCCTGCCAGAACCTCGACCTTACGTTCGAGCTCCTCCATCCGGTCGCTTCGGGCCCGGTCCTGGTCCGATTCGGGGGCGGCCAATGCCATCGGGGTCAGCAGGAGGTTCGCAACCAATCCCCAGACGGCCATCTTTCTCATTGGGCCATCTCCTGTTGGAGAGCTCTGCTTCTGGAGAGCGTCTGGGCTCGAAGCGCAAGGGCCGCTGGAGTACCGGGGGGACCTCGCATCAGATGGCGGGGACACGCATCGGGCATCTCAAGGTCTGCGCTGTAGGACTGTAATGAAATCGATTTTCATTTTCAATAAGGAATTGCCGGATGACCTCCTGCCGCTTCTCTCGAATCGAATCCCATTCCTGAAGAGCGGTGGGATCGCGCCCGACTGGGGACTGGGGGTTGAGTCGCGCCCCGGGGACCCGGGGAATCCTCGGCGTGCCGGCGCGTCGCGTGTGGTCCAGCAGGAGGCAGTCTGCCCTATACGCGAATTCCGTCGCGGAATACAATGCCGTCTGGAACCATGCTTCGGACTCCTGTCGCTTCGCTCGCCGCCGTGTGCGTAGTGGCCAGCCTGGCAGCGCCTGGCTGGGCGATTCCCCCGGAGGCTCCCATCTGCGGTCCGGTCTGGTGCAGATACTGGCTTCACTCCCAGGAGCCGGCTCCCGACGGGGTCGATGCATTCGGCGGAGGGGCCGACCTCGTGCTCGACCTCTCCGAGGTCGGCGGAGAGGTCGATCTCGTGCTCGACCTCTCGGTCGTCACGCTTTGGGAACCTGCGAACGACCCGGGCCTCGGGCCGGACGACCTGGCGCAGGAACCCGACGAGGGCGCCTTCCTCTCGCCCATGCCCCGGCCTCTGCCGCTCACCACGGGCTCGGCGTCCCAGCTCGTGGCGTTCATCCCCGAGCCGTCGACGGCCGCCCTCACGGCGACGGGCCTTCTGGGCCTGCTCGCCTATGCCCGGCGTCGCAAGCGCGGGGTAGCGCGGGCTCCCCGACGGAAGTCGACGAGCCGCGATCTCTAAGAGATTCCGCGGAGTGCGGTCACTCGAGGACGTTCACTCCACAAGGGGAGCGATCCTCGGTCCCGAGGTTCCCGATTCCTACGCCCTCGCCCGCCTGGAGCCGTGGAGGGCCAGCCCCAGCATCCCGAGGACGGTGAGGGCGAACGTGGACGGCTCGGGGACCACCCCGTACAGGTGGATGATCGCGGCGGTGTCCGATGCCACCAGGGCTCTGCGCGTCGCAGTGCCGAATGGCAGGATCCCGTTCATCGGGGACGAGCCAAAGTCCGGGTGAGGGCCCCCCGAGTCGTTGTGCTCGAGGCCCAGGTGGTGGCCGAACTCCTGGATCGCGACGGTCAGGAAGTCGAGCTCCGAGCCCGTGATGCCGCCCGCCGCCCCGGAGTACCAGCTCCCGGTGAAGGTCGAGTCGTCGTACATCGT
>JACZXC010000320.1 GCA_022571825.1 Myxococcales bacterium
GTTCCCTGGCGGTTCGACAGTTCGGCGGCGGTCACGCGAACCTCCCCTACTGTCTGCGCTACCGGGAAGGCGACGAGACCCTGGAATACGTACTGCGCCGCCCACCCCTCGGCCCCGTGGCGGCCCGCTCTCACGACATGAACCGCGAGTACCGCGCCCTGTCGAAGCTGTGGCGCGCCTTCCCTCTGGCGCCCCGTGCGTTTCTCTACTGCGAAGATCCCTCGATCATCGGTGCCGACTTCTTCGTCATGGAGCGTCGCCGCGGGCTGGTGATCCGCAACGCGATTCCCGACGCCTTTGGTGGAGGCGACGATCCGGTGGTGAACCGCAAGCTCTCCGAGCTGGTGGTGGACGTCCTGGCCGATTTCCACGCTGTCGACGTGAAGGGCGCGGGGCTGGCGGAACTCGGCCGGCCCCGAGGTTTCCTCGAACGTCAGGTCACGGGCTGGGCCGGCCGCTTCGAGCGGGCCAAGACCTGCGAGATCGCCATCGCCGACGAGGTTCGCCGGTGGCTTCTGGAGAATCTCCCGGAGTCACCGGTTCCGACGCTGCTTCACAACGACTGGCGTCTCGACAACATGGCGGTGGCCTATGAGGATCCCGGCCGTTGTGTCGCTGTCTACGACTGGGACATGTGCACGGTTGGCGATCCTCTCTGCGACGTCGGGACCCTCTTCGCAGTCTGGGCGAATCGCGGGGAGAGCCCGGCGGGGACGGCTCCCATGCCGACCCAGAAGTTGGGCTTCATGAGTCGCGAGGAAGCGACCAAACGCTACGGAGAGCGAAGCGGCCGCGACATGAGCAACATCGGGTACTACAATGTCTTCGGCACTTTCAAGATGGCGGTGGTGTTGCAGCAGATCTACTCGCGCTTCCGCGCGGGCCAGACCACCGACGACCGATTTTCCGGAATGGCCGTCGCCGCCGAGAGTCTCTTTCGGCTGGCCGGGGAGCGGCGCCCGTGACCGAATCGATTCTCCTGCCGTCTAGAATCTCGCGCCGGTTCTCCGGCGGATCGCGAATCTAGAGCAGCTCGGCGCCCGTCGCGTTGCGGACGCTGCCCTCCGTCTGGAAACATTCGATCACGTGTCGCGCGATCTGGGACAGGTGCACCTCGTCGGCGCCGTCGACGAGCCGGGCCGATCGCGCGTGTTTCATCATGCTTTCGAGTGCGGTGTCGGTGGAGTACCCCAGGGCGCCGTGAACCTGGATGGCGCGGTCGATCACGCGCCAGAGCGTGTTGGCGACGTGATGCTTCGTCATCGACACCTCGTTCCGGAAGGGCAGTCCCTTCTCGATCAGGTAGGCCGAGTGCAGGACCATGAGCTTGCACTGGTAGAGTTCCAGGGCGCTCTCGGACATCTTCAGCTGGATCAGCTGCTTGTCGGCCAGGACGCCGCCGTGGAGCTCTCGCTTCAGGGCGCGATCCACCAACATGTCCAGGGCGGTCTCGGCGTTGCCGATCCAGCGCATGCAGTGGGCGAGCCGCGCCGGGCCCAGGCGAACCTGTCCCAGGCGATGGCCCTGACCGCGGCCGCCGAAGAGCGCGTCCTTGGGCACTTTGCAGTCGCGATACGCGATCTCGCAGTGGTTGCCGCGGCCCGCCATCGTCTCGATGTCGCGGATGATGTGGAAACCCGGATTGTCGCACTCGACGAAGAAGGCGCTGTTGCGCGCCTGGGGCGGGTTCGCGTCCGGATCGGTGCACGCGATGACGATGGCGAAACGCGCTCCGCGCGCGCCGGAGGTGAACCACTTCACCCCATTGATCACCCAGCCGTCGTCGACCTCGACCGCCGTGGTCCGGAGCGCGGTCGGGTCCGAGCCGGCCACGTCGGGCTCGGTCATCGAGAAACAGGAACGGCAATCGCCGTTCACGAGGGGTCGCAGGTACCGTTCCTTCTGCTCCGGCGTTCCGAAGTGGAGCAGCGTGTGCATGTTGCCCTCGTCGGGAGCGTGGCAGTTGAGGATGTAGGCGCCGAACTGGGTGCGTCCGCACTCTGCGGACACGAAGGCCATGGCCACCGGCCCCAGACCCATTCCTCCCCACTCCGCGGGCATGTGGGGGGCCCAGATCCCCTCGGCCCGGGCCTTCTCACGCAGGCTCGTGAGCGCCGGGCGCCAGGCCTGGGTGTCCTTGCCCGCGCGCAGGCGCTCTTCGGTGGGTGTCACCTCGTTCTGCATGAAGTTTCGGATGCGATCGCGCACCTCGGTCACATCGGGGGGAAGTGTGAAGTCGATGGCCACGAGGATCCTCCTTGGGCTCTGCGCGACCCGGCGGCAACCGGCGCGTCGGGTCCGGGCGATTCTAGAGGATTTGCGCTCGCGATGGGACGTTAGACTTCGCGTCCCGTGGAACGCGACCGCTTGCTGACAGCCCCTTTCGTTCTGGTCTCGGTGGCGAACTTCGCTCAGGCCGTCGCGTTCAGCCTGTTCTTGCACTTCCCGGGCTACCTCGACGGGCTCGGCGCGTCGGAGGTGCAGATCGGATTCATCTTCGGGCTGGCATCGGTGGCGGCCATCGGGGTCCGTCCGCCGATCGGCCGCGCCATGGACCTCCGGGGGCGGCGCGGCGTGATTCTGCTGGGGGGGGTATTGAACGTCCTGGTTTGTGGCCTCTATCTGGGGATCAGCGAGATTGGCCCCGCCCTCTACTTGAATCGCGTCGCCCACGGCCTGGCCGAGGCGATGCTGTTCACGGCGATGTTCACCTATGCTGCGGACTGCGTTCCGGCGCGACGCCGAACCGAAGGTCTCGCCCTGTTCGGTGTATCGGGAATGCTTCCGATCTCTCTGGGGGGCGTGCTGGGCGATTGGATCCTCACCCGAGCGGACTATTCCGTGCTCTTCGTCTCAGCCGCCGGGCTCGCGTTGTTTTCACTGGTGTTGTCGCTCCCTCTCCGGGATCGGCCGCGGCCCGCCCCGCAGGGGGACGAGGCGCCGCGGGGTTTCCTCGCGGCCCTCGGCCAGCGAGACCTGCTTCCCCTCTGGTGGCTCGGCGCGATCTTTGCCACGGCCCTCGCGTGCACTTTTAGTTTCCTCAAGCTCTTCGTGGAGAGCACGGGACTGGGGAGCGTCGGCGGTTTCTTCAGCGCATACAGTGGAGCGGCGATTGGGATGCGGATCTTCCTCGGTTGGCTTCCCGACCGGATCGGCCCCAAGCGGGTCCTGTTTCCGTCGCTGGCCGCCCTCGCGATGGGCTTCGTGGTGCTGGCCTTTGCGGACCGGGTGCAGGACGTTCTCCTCGCCGGCGCGCTGTGCGGAATCGGCCACGGGTTCACCTTCCCGATCCTGTTCGGCATGGTGGTGACGCGCACCCGCGAGGCGGATCGGGGCTCGGCCATGGCGATCTACACGGCGCTGTTTGACCTCGGCGTTGTGGTGGGGGCGCCCGGCTTCGGCTTCGTGATTGGCAGCGCCGGCTTTCCCTCCGCCTTCGTCGGCGCGGCCGTCCTGATCGCTGGCGGGGGGGCGATCTTCGCGCTCTGGGATCGCGGCCGGTAGACTTCGCTCGAGGAGGTCACATGACGGATGGATTTCGGTTTCCGGTAGATCTCACGTCGATCATGCTCTTTGCCAGCGCCCTCGGAGAGACGAATCGCATCTACTACGACGAAGAATACGCCGAGGGGACTTCCCTGGGAGGCGTGATTGCGCCGCCGACCTTTTCGATCGCATCGGCGCACTGGAATCCCAATTATTTCCTGCGGGGCGTGCGGCGGATCCCGGGGCCGACATCCGAGTCCGCGGCGGCGGCGTCGAAGCCGTCCGGCGAAGAGAAGAGGGGCGGTGGCGGCGGGCCGAACCTCACCCGTGTGCTGCACGGGGAGCAGCGATTCGAGTACCACCGCCCGTTGGTGCCGGGCATGGTGCTGACCGCCACCACGCGTCCGGGAAAGAGCTGGGAGAAGCAAGGGCGCCGGGGTGGGCAGATGCGATTCAGCGAGGTGATCACCGAGTACCGCGACGAGGCCGGCGAGCGGATCGTCACCGAGACCAGCGTCGGAATCGTGACCGGCCAAGTGGTGGGGGGCTAGCCATGTCGAACATCCGTGTCGAACTCGCTGTCGGCGATCAGCGGGAAGCGGTGGTCGTCGAGAACCTGGGGCGTACACAGATCGT
>JACZXC010000321.1 GCA_022571825.1 Myxococcales bacterium
TGATGGGCTGGAATCCGAATCGATCCTCCGCCGTCACTCGCGTGGGCGGCGGGAACGAGACCGGCGGCGACCGCGGCGGCGGACCCGCCGCTCGAACCGCCGGGAGAATGGTCCAGGTTCCAGGGATTGTGGGTCGCACCGTGAGCCTCGGACTCGGTGGTCGGCAGCAGGCCCAGCTCGGGGGTGGTGGTGCGACCCAGGGTGACGAGTCCCGCCCGGCGCAGCTTTCCGGCGAAGTAGGCCTCTCCCGGCTCGCGCCAGTCGGCCTTCTGAAGCGCGGCCATCCCGCTGTAGACAGGATCGCCGGCCAGATGCGCACCCAGATCCTTCAGCAGGAACGGCACACCGCGCAACGGCCCTTCGGGAAGCTCTCCACTGGCCGCTTCGCCCCGGGCCCGTTCGTATTGACGCGTGACCAGAACGTTGAGCTCCGAGTCCAGGCGATCGAGGCGTGCGATCGCAGCCTCGACCAGCTCGAGGGGCTTGACCTCACCGCGACCCACCAGTTCGGCCTGGGCCACCGCATCCAGAAGCGAAAATTCGTCTGCCATGGGTGGCATCTTATGACCCACGGGGTGCTCGCGTCTACCGCCTGCCGCCCGTTGACGGGCCTTTTCCCTCTGTATACTCTGCATTGCATTCGAAAAAACCGGGCGATTTCCGGTGCTTGCAAGCCCCTCGGACCTCTTCCGGAATGCGCGCCCGACCTTGCTAAGCACCCACATGACGAGAGATGACCATGGCGAAACGGGCCCAGGGCCCCGGTGACTCGACGCGCGCCGTCCACGGCGGCGAGCGAGACCACCAGGCTACCGATGCGGTCACGACGCCCATCTACCAGACGTCGACCTTCTGGTTCCGGAACTCCGAGGAGCTCCGCCGATTTCAGGAGGGCAAGATTCGACGCGACGAGTACGGCCGCTATGGGAACCCGACCTGGCGGGCGGTCGAGCGCAAACTCTGCTCTTTCGAAGGGGCCGAGGCCGCGGTGTTGTTCGCCTCGGGGATGTGCGCGGCCACGACGATCTTCCTGGCACTGCTCCCCAAGAATTCCCACTTGGTCATCACCAGCGATTGCTACCGAAGAACGCGCCAGTTCATCCGCCAGTACCTAACCAAGCTCGGGGTCGAAACCAGCGTCATCGATCCGGCCGACACCAAACAGCTCGCCGACGCGATCCGGGACGAGACGGCGATCTTCTTCACGGAGTCGCCGACCAATCCCTACCTGCGCGTGATCGATCTGAAAGAAGCCGTAAAGGTGGCCCACGCGCGGGGGGTGAAGGTGATGGTCGACTCCACCTTCGCCTCCCCGGTCAACCATCGGGCTCTGGGGCACGGGGCCGACCTCGTGATCCACAGCGCGACCAAATACCTCGGGGGGCACAACGACCTGCTGGCGGGTGTTGCCCTCGGCTCGACGGAGGCCATCGCACCCATTCGCGAGGCGGTCGGCGTACTCGGCGGTGTAACGGACGCGAACTCTGCCTACCTCCTGCTGCGCGGGCTCAAGACCCTGTCCCTGCGAATGGAGAGACACGGCGACAACGGGCTGCGCGTGGCGCGATTCCTCGAGGAGCACCCTCGGGTCCGCCGCGTCTGGTACCCGGGCCTCGAGAGCCATCCGGACTACGAGGTCGCGCGACGTCTGATGCGGGGTTTTGGCGGGGTCGTCACCTTCGAGGTCGACGCCGATCTCGAGGGTACCTGCCGTTTCATCGACGCCTGCCGGATTCCCTACATCGCCCCGAGTCTGGGCGGCGTCGAGACGCTGATCGAAATGCCCGCGATCATGTCCTTCTGGGACCTGACACCCGAAGAGCGACTGAAACTGGGGATCACCGACTCGCTCGTGCGACTCTCGTGTGGAATCGAAGATTCCCACGACCTGATCGCGGATCTCGAACAAGCGCTGGCGGCGGTCCTCCAATCGGCCTGAGGGCGTCCCCGCTACAGCAGCTGGCCTTTGCCTTCCATGGCCAGCAGGCGCGCCTTCAGGTCGAGGCCTCCGCCGTAGCCGTGGAGGGTTCCGTCGGAGGCGATCACGCGTTGGCACGGAACGACGATGGCTACCGGATTCGCGCCGTTGGCAGCGCCCACGGCGCGCACCGCGCGTGGGCGACCGATCGCATTGGCGATCTGCTGATAGGAGCGGGTCTCGCCGTAGGGAATCTCGAGCAGGGCCGACCAGACGGCGATTTGAAAGGGAGTGCCGCGCAGGTCGAGGGGAAGGTCGAATTCGGTGCGCTTACCCTCCAGATACTCCAGCAGCTGACCGATCGCGACGCGGTTGCGAGCAAACGCTTCGACCGTCTTCGATTCCGGCGCCCAGCGACGCAGCCAGCCCCAGAGCCCGCATCCGCTCTCCCGGGGTAACTCCAGATACGCGAGGCCTCTTTCCGTGGTCGCCAGACGACACAGGCCGATCGGCGTCTCGACCTCCGCAGTGTGGACGGTCCCCATCGCCTAGGAAAGACCGAGGCGTTTCATCATCTTCTGAAGCGACTGACGCGGAATTCCCAGACGCGCGGCAGCACGGGTCTTGCTCCCCGTTTCCCGGATCGCATCCGTAATCATGCGACGCTTGAGGCCGTCCACTGCGGTGTTGAGGGGCAGGTCCGTCGGGACCTCTCCCGGAGTTTCCGCGGGAGGCGGCTCGTTGCGCAGGCGCTCCGACAGCATCTCGACACCGATGGTCTCGACGTCGCCGGAAAGGGCCACGATGCGTTCTATTTCGTTCTCGAGCTCCCGCACGTTTCCGCTCCACTCCGCGGCCACCAAGCGGTCCATGGCTGCATTCGTAAAGCCCTGGATCTTTCGGTTCATCTTGCGACTTGCGAAATCGAGGAAATGATGGGCCAGCAGCGGAATGTCCGAGCGACGTTCCCGCAGCGGGGGGAGCGCGATCTCGACGACCCGAAGCCGGTAGTACAGATCCTCGCGAAATCGCTTCTGCGCTACGTCCTCCAGCAAGTTTCGGTTCGTGGCCGCGATCACCCGCACATCGACGTTGATGGAATTCGATGCACCCAGGCTACGGATCTCTCCGTCTTGAAGAACGCGCAGCAACCGAACCTGCATTCCCGGATGCGTCTCTCCCACTTCGTCGAGAAAGATGGTGCCGCGGTGCGCGATTTCGAAGAGCCCCTTCTTGTCGGCGTGGGCACCGGTGAAGGAACCCCGCTTGTGACCGAAGAGTTCGCTTTCGAGAAGCGTATCCGGAAGCGCCGCGCAGTTCTGCGCGACGAAGCGCCGCTGCTTTCGCGGCCCGGAGTAGTGGATGGCGCGAGCGACGAGATCTTTACCGGTTCCGGTTTCGCCGGTAATGAGCACGGTTGCGTCGGTTTCCGCGACCTTCTCCATCACGTCGAACACCCGTTCCATCGCCGGGCTGGAACCGAGGATTTGATCGAAGGCGTAGCGGCGTTCGACTTCGCGGCGCAGGTACACGTTCTCGGCGCGCAAGCGCTCATTGGCTTCGGAGAGCGCCGCCGCGAGCTGGATGTTCTCCGTCGCAAGCTCGTAGGTCTCGAGGGCCCGCTTGACGTTCAGCCGGACGTCGTCGGGCTCCCAGGGCTTGGTTACGTAGCTGTAGATTCGACCCTCGTTGATGGCCCGCGCGAGGGAGCCGAGATCGGAGTAGCCGGTCAGCAGCATGCGAATGGCGCGTGGATTGCGCTCGATCGCCTTCTCGAGAAACTCGACGCCGGTCATCGAAGGCATCACCTGATCGACGATGATCAGAGCGATCTCTTCGGCGTTGAGAATCTCGAGGCCCGCTTCGCCGCTTTCGGCTTTGAACACGCGGTAGTCCGAGCCGAGGGTCAGCTCCAGGGACTCCAGGATCCCGGGTTCGTCGTCGACCAGAAGAATTCCATAGGGACGAGCGCCGGGTTCGCGCCGGGCACCCTCGATCTCTCCATCTGCGTTCCAATTCGGATCGGTCATTGACTTCGTCGGAGCTTCGCTCGCCTGGGACTCGCCGGCCGCAGGCCACCCGAGCTGTCCCTAAGGATACCCGCAAGCGGGACGACACGCCCTGCAAGCCCGAAGGCCGCGGGAGGCGAAGGGAGGGGGCCTGCGGGGCCAGCCGAGCGGGGGCGACCGAATTCGAGGAACTT